>CAIPBN010000825.1 GCA_903863315.1 uncultured Verrucomicrobiota bacterium
CCGCTGCCTGAGGGCTTGAGCATCCCGGAGGAACTCTCGCGGCGCGAAGAACGCCTGGCAGCGATCCGGGAGGCCAAAGCGCAGATCGAAGCGCGTGCCGCCGAGCGCGATGCACAAGCCAAAGCCGAGTTTGACGCGAAGATGAAAGCGCGCGAAGACAAGACCGCACGCACCGGGAAGAAGCCCGGTGGCAAGCCGCCCGCGCCGCCCAGTGCCGGGGTACGCCCCACCGATCAGATCAACCTCACCGATGCCGACTCGCGCATCATGCCGGCCAAGGGCGAGGGGTTCGAGCAGAGCTACAACGCGCAGGCGGCGGTCGATACCCAGAGCATGCTGATTGTGGCGACCAGCATGGCGCAGGTGGCCACCGATAAGCAGCAGGTCGAGCCGATGCTTAAAGTGATTGCCCAGTTGCCCGAGGAGTTGGGCAGCGTGGAACATTTGTTGACCGACAACGGGTACTTCAGCGCAGGCAATGTTGCGAGTTGCGAGGAGGCGAATATCGAACCCTTGTTCGCCGCCGGACGCGATAAACATCATCCGCATTGGGAAGACCGATTCAGCGAGCCCCCACCGTTGGCCGAGCCGGCCAGCGCCGTGGATCGGATGAAGCACCGGCTCAAAACGACTCAAGGACGCAAACTCTATGGCTTGCGAAAGCAGACAGTGGAGCCAGTATTTGGCATCATCAAATCCGTGATGGGCTTCCGGCAATTCCTGTTGCGTGGATTGGACTCGGTGCGAGGGGAATGGAACTTGGTCAACATGGCATGGAACATCAAAAGGATGGCGGTATTGGCGGGATAAGCGATTAGGGAGGCCTGCACTGGCACCATATCGTGCGCGCAGACTGCCCAATTCCCCAATTTCTCTGTCCCATTCAATTTCCATGGCCGCTACAACTCGTAATTTCCATTCAAGTCCGACAGGCTGCTAGCGCTTCAGAGATCGACGACGTGACGCAGTAGCGGGAAGGAAACGCGCCACTCACGGCCATCGCAGGACACGGTAGCCGTTTTTTGGTTAAGGCGAACGATGGCGCCCAGTTGCTGGATCAGATCACGTCCCTCGAAGCTTACCGTGTCGCCGACCGCAAAATCTGAGCGTTTCATTTGTCTGGGCGCCTCCGGTGGAGGATCTCGGTTCGGATCAAACTGTATCGCAGCATAGCTTACCCACCAGTACTGGGGCGGGTTCTCAGCCAGTATCAGGAGTTGATCGGGTTTGAACTGGGTGATACGGCCATGTTGCATCCGATTATCGCGCAGATTCCAGAAATCTATTTCCTGACCCACATGCAAACGTTGGCGCACGGCTAGAATACGCATGGAATTCTGCAGCAGGTGATCAATCGCCGTGCGCAGCCGTAGCAAATCAAGGTCACATGCGTGCTGCAAGGAATTCATCAGCTCACGCAAATCCAATTCGGGAGGCCTAGAGCTAATGCTGCTAGAACTCGTAGCCATGACTCACCCAGTAATGCCAGTCGGCAACCGCTTCGTTGGTTGCTTCGTCATTGATCAGCGGCACCAGCTGTGACAAAGGTACGGCCAGCTTTCGCTTGGGCCAACGCACCCACACAAACATGTCGGTTTCGCACACCGTATCGGGCGCCATCCCCAGCACCTCGACCTTGTCGCCGATGTTAAGCGGTGAAGTAGGCAACTCGACGCTGATGCGGGCTTCGAACGGGAACGCCAGGCTTTCTTCGAGATAGCAATACCAACCCATGGCCCGCTCTTCGGGGCCATAGGCGTCCACCACGACTTCCATCTCGATGCGCTCTTCCCGAGCGCG
>CAIPBN010000826.1 GCA_903863315.1 uncultured Verrucomicrobiota bacterium
AGTGTGTAACGGAACTGGCCGCTGGCCTGGCCGCCGGGGCGGGAGTCGAGCAACGCGCGGTGCGTGAAGTCGAAGCGGCCGGCGTGTTGGTAGGTGGCGTGGCGCGCGGCTTCGTCTTCGGCAAGAATCTCGGCGCGCTCGCCGGTGGAGCCGGCTGCGCCGTGCAGGGGAACGTAGAAGACGCCGGCGGAGCCGAACGTGGAATGCGGAGCGTGGAAAGCGGGGTGAGCAGCGGCTTCGGGTGTGCGCAGGACGTTCAGGTAGGCGAGCAGTTGAAGCTGAAGTCCGTGGGCGACCTTGAGCGCGTCGAGCTTCTTGGGGCTGCTCTTGTAGTCCACGACGACGGCGAAGGTTTCGCCGGTCTTCTCGTCGCGGCAGAGGTCCACGCGGTCAATGCGTCCGCGCAGTGACAACGCGCGGCCATCGGCGAGGTCGAGTCGCCACGCGGGCAAGGAGCTACCGGGCAGGCCGAAGCCGAGTTCCACTGCGACGGGGTCGAAAGCGTAGCCCGGCATCCAGCCGACGAGCGCGGCGAGGAGGCGTTGCGCGCTGGCGATGAGCGAGCGCGCAGCGAAGCGGCGGGATTCGTCCGCGGCGAACAGCGCAAACTCGGGGCTGGCGAGCAGGTCTTCGCCGACGCGCGTGGCGAGGGCGGCGGCTTCGGCAGGCGAGAGGTCGCGCCAGCGGCGGCCCGTCGCGGTGACGCGGAGGTGAAACTCATCGAGCAGCCGGTGGATGAAGCTGCCGCGCTCGCGGTGGTCCACCTCGAACTCCTTGCGTTCCTCCGCGCCCAGACCGGCAGCGACGAAGAACTTGAACGGGCACTCGGCGAACTGTTCGAGCTTGCTGACGGAGGTGGAAAGCTCGGTGCCGTAGAGCTTGGTGATGGCGCTCGGGGAAAGTGTTTTGATGGCGCGGGCTACGGTGATTTCGCGCCAGCGGGTGATGACGGGGGTGAGCGCTGGGAGGGAGGTGAGGGAATGGGGGATGGCGTCTGGCGTCTGGGGGGACGCGAAGGCAGGTGCCGGCGGCTTGCAGCCGCCGTGTTGCGCGCTCGTTACGAGGGAAACGAGCAGCGTGCTGTTCGCTTCGGACGGCGACTGCAAGTCGCCGGCACGGGCGGCGGCGAGTTCGCGCAGGATTGGTTCCAGCAATTCCTCCGTGTGTTCGGCTTTGCGCCAGTCGTGCGTGGTTGGGACTTTTTCCAGTTCGAGGCTGGGGAGGAGTTGCTGGACGTGCGCGAGGATGGGCGAGGGGTGGAGCGGCTTGCCGTCGGTGTCGGCGGCGGAGCAGGTCAGCACGAGGCGCGCGCGACTGCGGGTGCAGGCGATGTAGGCGAAGTAGCGCTCGTGGGCGATTTGCGCACGCGGGTCGAGGCCGAGGCGGGTGTCGTGCGCGGCGAGCAGGTCGCGCTCGGCGTCGGTGAGCAGGACGGGTGGCGAGGGCGGGGCGGGGAAGATGCCTTCGTTCAAGCCGAGCACGAGAGCGAGTTGCAACTCGGGATTGCGCGAGCGGTCA
>CAIPBN010000827.1 GCA_903863315.1 uncultured Verrucomicrobiota bacterium
CTCAAAAGCGCCAACTACAACGAGGCCAAGCTCCGCGACGATTTCCTCAATCCCTTCTTCCGCGCCCTCGGCTGGGACATGGAGAACCGCGCCGGCCTCATCCAGGCCGAGCGCGAGGTGGAGATTGAGAGCGCCACGCAGATTGGCGGCGGGCGCAAGCGCGCCGACTACCTGTTCCGCACCGACAAACGCGCCCGCTTTGTCTGCGAGGCGAAGAAACCCGCCGAGGAACTTTCCGCCCGCTACGCCTTCCAGGCCAAGCGCTATGCCTGGAACAAAGGCGTGCCCGTCGCCGTCCTCACCGACTTCGAGGAACTCAAAATCTACGTCGTGGGTGGCAAGCCCTACCTCGACGAGCCGAAGGTCGGCGAATGGAAGAGCTGGCGCTTCCAGCAATACCCGCTCATCGCCGGCGAGCTTTGGGAACTGCTTGGCCGGGACCGAATCGCCGCTGGCAGCATTGACCAGGCGTTGGACGCCCTGCCCAAGAAGGCCGCCGGCACTGGCAAGGGCAAAGCCAAGCAGCAATGGCTCATCAAGCCCGACCGCACCCGCGCCCTCGACACCGACTTCCTCGAATTCCTCGACGAGACCCGGCGCGACCTGGCTTCCGACATCTACAAGCACAACGACCACGCCGAACTCCTCGACGGCAACCGGCTCACCGAAGCCTGCCAGCGGGTCATTGACCGCATCCTGTTCCTCCGCATTTGCGAAGACCGGGACATTGACACCGGCGAACGCCTGCAAACCATTGTCGAGCGCTGGCGCAAGAATACTGGCAACGACGACACCGGACGCCGCGCCTACCAGCAGCCGCTGGACAAGCTCCAGGAGGCTCCGCCCGCTGGCTACGGCAGCGACGGCATCCGTGCGCCGAAAGATTCCCTCTGGCGTGCCATCGTCCGCCACTTCCGCGCGCTGGACCGCCGCCCGCCCACGCACGTCCCCTTCTTCAACGGCAACCTCTTCAAGCCGCACTTCACCGAAACCCTCGTCCTCAGTGATGAATGGCTGGCCGGGTTCATCAGCGAGTTGAGCGCCGATGAATCGCCCTACCTGTTCGATGCCATTCCCGTGGAGATTCTCGGCAGCGTCTATGAACGCTTCCTTGGCAAGGTCGTCCGCCCGCATGGACGCGGCATTGTCATTGAGGAGAAGCCGGAAGTGCGGAAGGCCGGCGGCGTTTACTATACCCCGCGCTACATCGTGGACTACATCGTCGAGCAGACCGCCGGGAAACTGCTGGATGAAATCGCTGGAGGGAGCGCGGGCTTTAGCCCGCTTCAACATCCAGCAGGCCGGACGCCAGAAGAAACACCGAAGCCGTCCGGTGATACCACGGTGAAGCGGCCTGAAGGCCGCGCTCCCCTGAAGGACTTCGAGCACCGCACCGCCGCCCTGCGGCTGCTGGACCCCGCGTGCGGCTCCGGCTCCTTCCTCATCCGCGCCTTCGAGCGCGTGTGCGAGCACTGGCAGAAACGCCTGACCGCCGACCTCCGCGCCTGCGTGGGAGACGAGCTGAAGGAATGGCAGAAGAAACACCGCGCCCTCTGCTGGGTGGACCCCGACACCGGCGACGTTCACCTCACCGTCGAATTGAAGCGCCGCATCCTCACCCAGAACATCTACGGCGTGGACTTGGACGCCGCCGCGGTGGAAGTCACCCAACTCTCGCTCTACCTCAAGATGCTGGAGCACGAGAACCGCACCACCCTCCAGCGCCAGCGCGAACTGCTGGCCGACGAGACCGACATCGCCCTGCTGCCGCCTTTGCAGGATAACATCAAGTGCGGCAACTCCCTCATCGCCTCCGACTTCTCGATGATGTCCGAAGATCTCGTGCGCGTTCACGCCTTCGACTGGCCGGTGCAATTCCGCGACATCATGAAGGCGGGCGGGTTTGATGCGGTGATTGGGAATCCTCCTTACGTGCTCATAGATGACGGGGACGAGAAGGAATATCTGCGCCGCAACTACGAAAGCGACGAAGGCAAACCAGACCTCTACAAATACTTCATTGAAAAATCACACCGCCTCCTGCGCCAACAGGGACGGTTCGGAATGATTTTCCCGACCTCGTTACTCAAGACACCGGCCTACAAGAAATGCCGCGCACTACTGCTAAAGTTGACCACACCCAAAACAGTCGCGGCTTTCCACGGACCCGTTTTTGAGGAGGCTCAGGTGAACTGCATTGTGCTGGTCACGGTTCGAGGCGACGCCAGCACCGAACTGGAATGGGTTGAGGATGAAGCCGAAAAGCCGTCTGGGTCATCACTGCGCGACGCCGGCACGAGAGCAACCAAGCTCGACCTCGCGGTCTGGCGGCAGGCAGCCGACAATGTCTTCACCCGCCCCGAAGGTGCGAAAGCATCTTGGCTCCAGAAACTCTCCGGGGATTCCGTTGTCTCGCTCGGCAGCCTCGGCAGCTACACGCTGGGAATGCAGGTCTATCACAACACCGTCCACTCCAAGGATGAGATGGAGCAGCGAATCTCCCACGCGCCCAAACCCGGACGGGGAACCTGGCTGCGTGAGTCGCGCGGAACGAACGTCCAGCGGTATCACTTCAACGAAGCGATGGAAGAGTGGGTGGAGTATGGCAAACGCTGCTACCACCAGCCGGGGCGTGAGTTTTCCAAAGGGCCACGCATCGTGATCCGGGAAATCACCGGCGAAACCCTCAACTGCGCCTACACGGACACGGAGCACATGCCCAACAAGGCGGTCATCCTGTTCCGCTCGGACACCGTGAACTTGAAGTTTGTCCTCGGAATCCTGAACTCAAAGCTGGTCGCCAAATATGTCGAGGCCACCACAGAGAAGGGTAAGCAGCGATTGTTTCCGCGCATCTCTCTCCGGTCAGTGCGGACCTTGCCCATCCCAAATCTGACTCTCTCCAAGCCCGCCGACAAATCCCGGCACAACAAGCTGGTGCTGCTGGTGGACAAGCTGCTGGGCTTGATGCCCAAGCTGCGCGCCGCCACGTCGGATTCCGAAAAGGCCACGCTCCAAAACGCCGTCACCGCCACCGACCAGCAAATCGACGCGCTGGT
This sequence comes from uncultured Verrucomicrobiota bacterium, assembly GCA_903863315.1. GTDB lineage: Bacteria > Verrucomicrobiota > Verrucomicrobiia > Limisphaerales > SXTU01 > SXTU01. The sequence continues at coordinate 3,060 of CAIPBN010000827.1, forward strand.
CTATGAGCTTTACGGCCTGACCCCGGAAGAGATTACACTGGTGGAGGGCGGCCAATGAAACGCCCCCGGAGCGCGGCGTTCACGCCGCTTCAACGTCCGTCAACCCGCAAGCGCCGGAAAGCACCAACGCCTCCCACTGCTCGCACGTTGAAGCGACCTGAAGGCCGCGCTCCGCTCCGAGCCGAATTCCGCGCGTGGCGCACCTCCCTCCCCACCGCGCTCGAACGCGACACGCTGCTCGTCCCTGAATGGGTCGCCGAGAGCGTGGTGCAGGAGGTGGAGCGCTTCCTCGATGCCAAGCTGCGCGAGGACTTCGCCGAACGCCTCGCCGCCAAGGCGCACTACCTCTATCCCCGCCACGCGCATTTCAAGAAGATGCTGAACCGTCCCGGCAACCGGGGCCGGGACAACCTCTACATGTATATGCGCCACTGGACCGCCAGTTGGCTCAAGCGGGAG
>CAIPBN010000828.1 GCA_903863315.1 uncultured Verrucomicrobiota bacterium
CAGTTTCGACAGTAACCCCATTCTACGCATCATCTCAAAGCTCTGCTCTGCAGCCAATGCCGGAGTGAGTTCGTAGGAGAATTTAATCGAGTCGTTCACTTCAGCCCCAGCACATCCTGCATGTCGTAGAGGCCGGGCGGTTGCTTCACGACCCATTGCGCGGCGCGGAGTGCGCCGTTGGCGAAGGTCTCGCGGCTGCTGGCCTTGTGTGTGAGTTCCACCCGCTCGCCATTCGCGGCGAAGATGACCGTGTGATCGCCCACCACGTCGCCGCCGCGGATGGCGTGGATGCCGATCTCGCTGCTGGTGCGTTCGCCGACTATGCCTTCGCGGCCGTGACGGAGGACTTCCTCCAACTGGACCTTTCGCACGTCGCCGAGGATTTCGAGCAGCGTGGTGGCCGTGCCGCTGGGCGCGTCCTTCTTCAGGCGGTGGTGCATCTCGACGACTTCGAGGTCGAAGCTGGGGCCAAGGATTTCCGCCGCCTTGCGCGTGAGCCAGAAGAGCGTGTTCACGCCGGTCGAGTAGTTCGAGGCCCAGACCATGGGAATCTTCGTGGCGCAGGCCCGGAGCGCGGTCTTCTCCTGCTCCTTGTGCCCGGTGGTGCCGACAATGAGCGCCTTGCCATGCCGCACGCAGAGTTCGGCGAAGGGCAGGGTGGCCTCGTGGAAGCTGAAGTCGATGACGGCGTCGGCCTGGGGCAGCAGCGGGGCGAGCGGCTCGCCGAGGTCGATCTGAGCGACTACTTCGAGCCCGGGCATGCGGGCGGCGCAGGCGATGAGCGTCTGGCCCATGCGGCCCTTCGCGCCGGTGATGATGACTTTGGTCATGGTAGTGGAATGTTTCTAAACGGACAGCGGAGCGTGCCGGGTGAACGGCGGCGCGGCAAGCCCAGGTAGTGGCAATGAAACGGGCCTTCTGCCTGGAACCGGGGGGCGTGTTCAGGACAGCGCGCCCTACCCAGCGTCAGGCGATGGGCGTCACCGTTTGGTCATCCGTCTTCAACTCGCCCTCCCAACGGGCCATGACGGCGGAGGCGAGGCAGTTGCCGACGAGGTTCACCGTGGTGCGCGCCATGTCCATCAGCTCGTCCACGCCGAGGATGATGGCCACACCTTCCAGCGGCAGGCCGAAGCTGGCGAGCGTGCCGGACAGGATGACCAGCGACGCGCGCGGCACGGCGGCGATGCCCTTGGTGGTGAGCATGAGCGTGAGCATCATCATGAGCTGCTGGCCGATGGTCATGTCCACGCCCGCCGCCTGCGCGACGAAGACGGACGCGATGGCGAGGTAGAGCGTGCTGCCGTCGAGGTTGAAGGAGTAGCCCGTGGGCAGCACGAAGGAGACGATGCGCTTGGGCACGCCAAACTCGGTCATGCGCTTGAGGGCGTCGGGCAGCGCGGCGTCGGAGGAAGTGGTGGAGAAGGCGATGAGCGCCGGCTCCTTCACGGCCCGGAGGAACTTGCGCAGCGGGATGCGCGCCCAGAGCGCAACGGGCACGAGCACCGCG
>CAIPBN010000829.1 GCA_903863315.1 uncultured Verrucomicrobiota bacterium
AGCCCCGCTCTGCGGAGGATGCTCGCATCATGTGAACAATCGACCGTAAGCTCGCGCATGGATTTGCATTTGCTTCGCCGTGCGGGTTTTGGCAATTCAAGCACACCGATGAGACGATTTGCTTTCGTTCTGTTACTTGGTTGCGTCGTGGCCGCGACTGGCTGCCGAGAAAAACCTGTTACAGCCACACCACCCACGGCCGTCCCTGCGCCTGCCGGGCCGGTGTTGCGCCTGCACTTCGCCGGCCTCAACCACATCGCCACGAACGCCAGCAGCGCCAAGCTCAACACGCTCCTCAACTCGCCGGAGGCGGTCGCGGCCCGGAAGCAAATCAACGACCGGCTCGCACTCACACTGCCGGGAACGCTCTTTGGTCCTACGGCAGGGAGCCCCAACCCCAGCGCCCTGCTCCGCCCGTTGCTGGACGAACTGGCTGCCAGCAAGTTCCTATTCGAGACGCACGACGTGCAGGGAGTGACATGGATGCTCACCGTCTTCCTCGATGCCGGCCAGCGCGCAATGTGGAGCACGAACTTGTGGCAAGCCGTCGGCTCGAAGCCCGTCGCGTTGCCACCCATGGGCCCCGGCACCAGTGCCTGGAGCGTGAAAACAGTGGATGGCCATCTGCTCACGGTCGCCAGTTTTGAAGACTGCCTCATGGTGTCCAAGTCGGTGCCCAGCGCACCGCTCCCCGCAAACCCAACTCCCGGCAAGCACCCGGCGCTCTCGGCCAACCTCGTTGACCTCGTCGCCGACCTTGCCCGCCTCCAGCCCGCGCTCAATTTGCCCAAGGCCGTCACCTGGCCGCACTTCTCCGTCAGCGTCACCGCGAAGGGCGACGCGCTTCGCAGCGAGGCCACGCTCAAGTTCACCAACGCCGCGCCGTGGAAACTCGACGCCTTCCACCTGCCGACCAACTCCGTCCGCGACCCGCTCATCAGCTTCACGGCGATGCAGGGCTTCGGCGATTGGCTCGCGCGTGCGCCGGAGTTCAAGGAATGGGAGCTGAAGTCCACACCCAACCAGTTCTTCACCTGGGCGCGCTCGGACGTGCCTTACAACCTCCTCGCCGCCGCGCCGATGCCCAACGCCTCGAACACCGTCGTCCAGGCCGCGCCGCACGCGCTGCATACCTTGGGGACCAATGTGCAGGCCGCCCGCCTCGGCCGCATCACGTTCACGACAAACCGCACCGAGATTGGCTGGGGAGGGATGCCCATCCTCGTGCCGTTCGTCCGTCCCGCGCCGGAACCGGGCAATGACTTTCTCCTGTTCGGTAGCATGGCCGGCATCATCCCGATGGGCCCCAACACCAACCCACCGCCTGCCGAGCTGCTGAACCAGTTCCTCCCGCGCACCAACATGGTGTATTACGACTGGGAAATCACCGAGGCGAAGCTCGCGCAGTGGGTGCCCATCTTTCAGCTCGCGGCGATGCTGTCACCAACGCCCTCCTTCCCGGGAGCCGCCGCCGCAAACCAATGGCTCCGAGCCGTCTCACCCAAGCTCGGCAACACCATCACCGAGGTCACCGCCGTCTCGCCGACTGAACTCAAGGCCGTGCGCCGCTCGGATCTCGGCCTGACCGCAATTGAACTCACCTGGCTCGCGCGCTGGCTGGACAATCCCGCCTTCCCCGCCCTCGCGTATCCGACCAATGCGATGCCGGGTTTGCCGCCAATGCCAGGCGGAGCGCCGAAGCAACCCGGGAAGTGAGGGTTGGCGGCTGCGCAATTCGTAAAGCGCAGGAAGGGGCGCACTCGTGACCTGCGCGCATTACGTTTTACGTTTCACCGCCCCCCCGCTCCCGCTACGTTCACCCCATGCTGAAACTCGGCGTCAACATTGACCACGTCGCCACTGTCCGCGAAGCCCGCTATCGCGGCCGCGACTTGGGCGAGCCCTGCCCCGTCGCCGCCGCGCTTGTCTGCGAAGCGGCCGGTGCGCACGGCATCACCGCCCACTTGCGCGAGGACCGCCGGCACATCCAAGACCGTGATGTCGTTGCGCTGCGGAAGCAGATTTCCACACGCCTGAATCTGGAGATGGCGAACTCCGAGGAAATCATCCGCATCGCCCTCAAGCTCAAGCCCGACATCGTCTGCCTCGTGCCCGAGCGCCGGCAGGAAGTCACCACCGAGGGCGGCCTCGACGTTGCGGGGAATCTCGCCGCGCTCAAGCGCACTTGCCGCCGCATGAACGACGCGGGCATCGAGGTCAGCCTCTTCATCGCGCCCGATCCGCTTCAAGTCGCCGCTGCTGCGATGACCGGCAGCCAGTTCATCGAGCTCCACACCGGCGCTTACGCCGAGTGCTTCGGCAAGGCCCGCGAGCGCAAGGCCGAGCTGAAACGCCTCGCCGCCGCCGCCGCCCAGGCGCACGAACTGGGCCTGCAAGTCAACGCCGGCCACGGCCTGAACTGCGCGAACGTCCCGCCGCTGCTCGCCGTCGTCCCGCACCTCGTCGAGCTGAACATCGGCCACAGCATCGTCAGCCGCAGTCTCACCATCGGCCTCGCGAAGGCGGTGAAGGAGATGTTGCAGGCCATGCGGTAGCCGCGCGGTAAACCGAAGTTGGACGTTGAACGTTCGGCCCTTCTCCGCTCATCCTTCCGCCGCTATGTCACTACTCGCAGGCAAAATCGGAATCGTCTTCGGCGTCGCCAACAAGCGCTCCATCGCATGGGCCATCGCCCAGGCCTGGCACAAGGCCGGCGCCACGCTGGCCTTCACCTACCAGGGGGAACGCCTCAAGGAAAACGTCGAGGAACTCGTCGGCACCTTCGGCCCCGACACCCTGCTCGTGCCCTGCGATGTCTCCAAAGACGAGGACATCGCCGCCGTCTTCGCCGCCGTGCAGCAGAAGTTCGGCAAGCTCCACCTGCTCCTGCACAGCGTGGCCTTCGCCCCGAAGGACGCCCTTGAAGGTCGCTTTGTGAACACGAGCCGCGAGGCCTTCCGCGTCAGCCACGACATCAGCGCCTACTCGCTCGTCGCGCTGGCCCGCGGAGCCGCGCCCCTCATGACCGAAGGCGGCAGCATCGTGGCGATGAGCTATTACGGAGCGGAGAAGGTCATCCCCCACTACAACGTCATGGGCGTGGCGAAAGCCGCGCTGGAGGCCAGCACGCGCTACCTCGCCTACGACCTCGGCACCCAGAAGATTCGCGTCAACTGCATCTCCGCCGGCCCGATGAACACGCTGGCCGCGCGCGGCATCTCCGGGTTCAGCACGATGCTCAAGCACTACGAGGAGCACGCCCCGCTCAAGCGCAATGTGCTGCCCGAAGAGCTGGGCGCGACGGGTGCCTTCCTGGCCAGCGACGGAGCGGCCGCCATCACCGGCCAAGTCCTCTACGTGGACTGCGGCTATCAGGTGATGGGGATGTGAGGCGAGGTGTCAGATCGGATCTGACTGGGTTTCCTGCCTCCGACTTGGACGGCGACTGCAAGTCGCCGGCACGGTGTTCAGGCACCGTTCACGGCGTCATCAGCTTGAGCTGTGACAACACCGGCTTGAGCGCTTCAGCCCACTTCTTGTAGCCAGCGGCGTTGGGGTGCAGCAGGTCGGGAAACTCCTCCTTCTTGGCGTTGCCGGTGGCATCGGCAAACACCGTCCAGGTGTCCACCAAGGTGACTTGGTCGTTGCCCTTGGCGATGGCCGCCACCAGCTCATTCAGCTTCGTGATGGTTTCCTTCGACCGGCTCTTGCTGGCGTGGCTGGGCATGACCTGGCACAGGATGACCGGCATCTTTGGATTGTGCGCCTTGAACGCGGCAAGCAGCAGCTTCACATTGCCCGCGATGACCTCAGGCGTGGCCTTCTCCTCGATGTCATTCGTCCCGGCCAGCAGCACCACGGCCTTGGGCGCTAGGTCCAGCACGTCTTCCTTCAGCCGGTAAAGCATCCCACGCGTGGTGTCCCCGCTGATGCCTCGGTTGGCGACCTTCAGACCGGGAAAGCTGTTGCCCAAGGTGTCGCCCCAGCCTTGCGTGATGGAGTCGCCGAGAAAGACCACCGCGCCCTTGTCCTGCTGCACGCGGCCCGCCCAGGTCATGCGCTTCTGCCGCCACAGGTTGCGAAACCAATCGTAACGGCGCAGCGGACCGGCTCCCGGCAGGCCTTCATCGGTGTCCGGCAATTTGGCAACGGCCGGCAGCTCCGGCGGCTTGGTCTGGAGCTTGAAGGTATCCGGCTGGCCACGTCGCTGGGCAAACATCCATGGCAGCAATTCGGGCTCGCTGTAAGCCCTTCCCCAAGACCCGTGGCCGAGACCGAAATACTCGAAATACTTGGGCTGCCCGCCCGCCGCGCGGATGCCCGCCAGCATGTTGCGTGAGCGGATGACCTTCACGACGGTGTCGTCATCGGAGTGGAATGCCCAGATGGGCACTTTGGCCGCGCGCGCGGCGACCGTGTCATCGCCGCCGCCACAAACCGGTGCGCCGGCGGCAAACCGGTCCGGAAACCGCGTGATCAAATCCCAAGTTCCATAACCGCCCATGCTCAGTCCGGTGACATAGATGCGGTCGAGGTCCACCGGCGCGGTCTTGGGCAACGTGTCGAGCAGCTCCAGCACCAGCTTCATCGGCTCGCTGGGCTGCGGCGGCTGCGTGCCCTTGTCCCCGCCCCACGGCATGTCCACCCACTGCTTTCCGGCCGGACACTGCGGGGCCAGGACAAAGCACGGGAACTTGGCGCGGTTGGCGGCGTCGAGATAGAGCTTCGTGCCGTGCACGAGCTGCGCGGAATTGTTGGTGCCGCGTTCACCCGCGCCGTGCAGGAAGAGCACCAGCGGATACTTGCGGCCGGGCTCCAGACTAGCCGGAGCGAGCCAGCGGTAGGGCAGCTTCGCCCCGGCAGGGTTGGCGAAAACGCGTGGCTCGTAGTCTTGCGCGGTGGCAATACCAAAGCTGCCACCCAACCAAGCCCAGATGAAAAGTAACCGGAGAGTGTTCATGTCCCTTGATGTTTCGACACCGAAGCAAGCAGAAGCAATCCGAATGTCATGGCATCCATGGAACCGCCGAACGGGCCACGTCAGGGGGTGAAGCGCCCGGCACCAAGCCGCCGTCCTTCACGACTTGCCGGACTGGGCGGCGACCAGACTTGCCAGCGTGACATTGTCCGACTCGGTTTTCTCCGCCAGTTGGAAACGCTCGTAGCACTCGCGCACCTGTTCGCGCGCGGCCGTCTCGCGGGTGGTGAGGGCTCCGCTTCCAGCGGTGCGGAGCGCCTTGAGCACCTTGTGGCAGGTGATTTCCTCCAATGGACGGGCCGGGGCGTAGGCCTGCTCGCCCACGTTCACCTCGACCAGCAGGCGCGCGTTGACCAGCGTCTGGAGCACACTGCCGGTCAAACGCGTAGGCACCCCGAGCAGTTCAGCCAAGGCAATGCCGGTGGCGGGCTTCTCGGCGGTCTGGAACCGCCGGGCAATTTCCACCATCAGGCGCAGGCCAATCAGCTCACGGCTGCGCTGATCGAGGCTTTCCACCAAACGTTCCTGATAGTAGGCACGCCGGTTCTGAAAGCTGTAGGCCACCTGCGCGCCAAACAACAGGATCAGCCACGAGAAGTAGAGGCCAATCATGACCACCGGCACCATGCCGAGGCTGCCGTAAACCTTGCTGTTGGAAACCACGCGCGACACGTAGAGCACGCTCATCAGGTTGTTCAACTGCCAGAGGCAGCCGCCCACGATGCCGCCCACCAACGCCGCCCGCCAGTTGACCTTGGTGTTGGGCAGCAGCACATAGAACACCGCGAACCCAAGGCTCAACAGCAGGTAGGGCAGAAACTTGAAAAAGAAGGCTGTCACCGCGCCGATGCCCAGCGGCATCTCCGCCAGCACGGCCTTGAACCCCTCCAACTCCGTGCTGGAAGTGAGGCCGATCACCATCACCAGCAGCACCGGCCCCAGCGTCAGCGTCGCCCAATACTGCGTCACCCGTGAAAACCAGCTCCGGCCCCGGCCCACGCCCCAGATGTCGTTGAAGGTGTCCTCGATGCGCGAAAGCATCATGATCGCGATGAACACCAGCATGAGCGCGGCGCTGGCCGAGACGGCGCTGGTCTGCTGCTGGGTGACGAAGTCCTTGATCTTCTTCACCGTCTCCTTCTGCGCCTCCACCGTGCCTTCCGCCGACGGCAGGACGGCTCCAACAATGTGATGGATGAAGGTCTCGATGTGCTTCTCCCCCTCTTCGCCGCGCAGGAATCCCAGCGCAATGCTGAGGACGAGCGCCAGCATCGGCACCAAGGCCAGCAAGCTGGAGTAAGCCAGTGCCGACGCCCGCACCGGCACCCGGTTGCGGATGAAGCTCCGGATCGTCAGCGTCCAGAAGTGGATGAAGGCTTGCAGCGCGGACACCGGCGCTTCGTCCTGAGCCAGGGTGGTCGGCTCGTGAAAGGCAGCTTGAACACCCTGGAACCAGTGCTTCAAGCGAGTCATCACATCATCAGCCATGGCCTGAACCTGCCTCACCAGCGCCTGCGCGACGAGCAAAAATCCGTGTGCATCCGCTTGCATCCGTGGTTAATTCCCGCGTGACTGTGACCGATTCCCTTTCCCCGCAGACGACCATGCAGGACGTGCTCGCCGCCTATCCCGGCGCGCGACGGGCGCTCTTCCGCAAGTATCACCTCGGCGGCTGCTCCAGTTGCGGCTTCCAGCCCACCGAGACGCTCGGCCAGCTCTGCGAGCGCAACGGCCCGCTGCCCGTCGCCGAGGTCATCGCGCACATTCACGCCAGCCACGAGCAGGACCGGCAGATCGAAATCACGCCCCGCGAACTCGCCGACCGTCGCGCGAGCGGCGAGGCGCTGCGCCTGCTGGACATTCGAACGCGCGAGGAGTGGGACGCCATCCACCTCGACGGCGCGGAGTTCGTGAACCAGGAGCTGGTGCAATCCCTCATGGGCACCGCCCCGCGCGACGCGCTGCTGGTCTTCTACGACCACGACGGCTCCGCGAGCCTCGACGCCGCCGCCTACTTCGCCGGCCACGGCTTCACGCGCGCCAAGTATCTGCGCGGCGGCATCGACGCCTGGGCGCAGGAGGTGGACGCGACGGTGCCGAGATACAAGCTGGAGAACTCCTAGCCGTTCAGCCGATAGCATCTGAGCTTATGTGGTGCGAATTGCTCAAAAACATTTCTAAAGACTGCCAATTTGCTCCGCCAGCTTCCGATGAGGACCTGGCTGAGATTGAGCAGGCTCTGAAGCTTCCATTCCCTGAAGACCTCGCCTCCTTGTTGAAGGAAAGCAATGGAGTGCTGGGCGAGTATGGCCTTGGCCTCGTCTGGGCTTGTGACCGAATCAAGTCGGACAACCACATGTTCAGAAGCAATCCTGACTTCAAGCAACTCTACATGCCGTTTGATGGTTTGTTCTTTTTCGGAGACGCGGGAAACGGAGACCAATTTGCCTTTTCAGTATGCGATGGTGAAGTCCGGCGACCGGACATTTTCGTTTGGGACCACGAAACTGACGGCCGAACTTGGATTGCGCCTTCGTTGAAGCGATATTTGCAGGGATGGTTAACTGGAGAAATTAAGGTTTAACTCTGACTATGACCGACGACTTCCAATCCCGCGTCACCGCCGCGATGGCGAACCCGGAGAACATGGGCGAGCTGCCCAACGCCGACGCCATCGGCACCGTGGGCAACGCCGATTGCGGCGACATGCTGCGCGTGTGGGTGAAGTTCAAGGAGGAGGGCGGGCGCAAGGTCATTGACCGCGCCAGCTTCCAGTCCTTCGGCTGCGAGACAGCCATCGCCGCCGCCAGCCTCGCGATGGAACTCATCAAGGGCAAAACCGCCGCCGAGGCGCTCGCCATGCGCGGCGAGGAGTTCGCCAAGGACCTCGGCCCGCTGCCGCCGACCAAGGTGCATTGCACGTCGCTCGTCGAAGGCGCGCTCCGCGAAGCCCTCGCGCCGGTGGGCAGCGTGCCCGCGCCGGTCGCCTCGCCAGCGACGTCCGCCGCGCCGCCGACCCTGATGGACGCGTTTAACAAGCCCGAGCAGAAGAAGAGCGGCGTGAAGGTCGTGTTCCTGAAACCCGGCGAGCAGCCGAAGTAGCCGCCCGTCTTGGACTGCGCCGGCAGAGCACAGCGGCGACGGCGCTTTCGCGCGGACAGAACGCTAGGTTAAGTCTTGAGCCCCAGAGCGGACGAAAGGCGGTGTCGCGCTCCGCTTGCCACCGCAGTCCAAGACGCGTGCCGTGCATCCAGCCCGCCGCCAGCCTTGAGTTTCCGCCGCCAATCCGCACACTGCACAGACGTTTGTCTGAATTATGAGCCGAGCTGCCCACGCTGAACTGCTGAAACGCCTCCTCGCCGAACGCATCGTCATCATTGACGGCGCGATGGGCACGACCATCCGCACCTACGGAATGAAGGAGGCGGACATCCGAGGCGAGCGCTTCAAGGACTCGAAAAAGGACCTGCTCAACAACGGTGACCTTTTTTCGCTCTCGCAGCCCAAGATGATTTGCGACATCCATCGGCGCTTTCTCGAAGCCGGGGCGCACATCATTGAGACCAACACCTTTTCCGCCACCAGCATCGGCCAGAGCGAGTTTTTCGTGGACGATCCGCGTGAGCACGGCGGACGCAAGGATCCGGCTTTTTACCAAAAAGTCGTGGATGACAAATTCCTCGGCGACCTTGCCTGGGAGATCAACGAAACTTCCGCTCGCCAGTGCCGCGAGTGGGCGGATCGCGTGTCGAACGCCGATGGTATCCCACGCTTCGTCGCCGGAGCCATCGGACCGCTGACGGTCTCGCTCTCGAACTCACCGGATGCGGACGATGCGGGCTTCCGCGTTTGCACGTTCGACCAGGTGAAGGCGGCCTACGTCCAGCAGGTCCGCGCACTGATTGCAGGCGGCTCGGACTTCCTGCTGGTGGAGACCATCTTCGATTCGCTCAACGCCAAGGCGGCTCTCGTGGCGATCCAAGAAGTGTTCGACGCGGATAAGATCGTTCTTCCGATCTCGATTTCTGCCGCCGTCGGACGCGGTGGCGAGACGATGATCTCGGCGCAGACCATTGAGGCGTATTGGAACGCGGTGAAACACGTGAAGCCGCTGTCGGTCGGCTTGAACTGTTCGCTCGGCCCGGACCTGATGCGGCCGTTTCTCGCCGAACTCTCGGCGAAGTCCAACACCGCCATCTCCTGCTATCCGAACGCTGGTCTGCCCAATCCGCTTTCTGCAACCGGCTTCGATCTGAAGCCGGAGGACATGGGCCGTTTCCTCGGCGAGTTTGCGCAGAGCGGACTCATCAACATCGCCGGCGGCTGCTGCGGCAACACACCCGAGCACATCGCTGCCATCGCGAAGGCACTCGAAGGCAGGCATCCGCGCGACCTCACGCCCAAGGAATCCGGCACCGAACGGCTCGGTGGCATTTCGGCGGGCACACCCCCCGTTGCACCCAAGCCGCTGCGTCTCTCCGGCTCGCAACCGTTCACACAACAGATCGGCCAGTTCATGATGATTGGCGAGCGCACGAACGTCGCCGGTTCGCCGAAGTTCGCGAAGCTGATCAAGGAAGGGAAATACGACGAGGCCGTCGCCATCGCCCGCCAGCAGGTCGAGAACGGGGCCAACGTCATCGACATCTGCATGGACGAAGGGATGATTGATGGCGTCGCAGCCATGACGCGCTTCCTCCAGTTGCTTGGCAGCGAACCGGAGGTCGCGAAGGCTCCCTTCATGGTGGACTCCTCCAAGTGGGAAGTCATCGAGGCCGGCCTGAAATGCCTTCAGGGCAAGGGCATCGTGAACTCCATCTCGCTCAAAGGCGGCGAGGACTTGTTCCGCGAACACGCGCGCAAGGTGCTCAAGTATGGCGCCGCCGTCGTGGTGATGGCGTTCGATGAGAATGGCCAGGCGGCAACATTCGCTGAGAAGATCCGCATCTGCGAACGCGCCTACCGCATCCTCGTCGATGAAGTTGGCTTCCCGCCCGAGGACATCATTTTCGATCCGAACATCCTCACCGTCGCGACGGGCATCGAGGAGCACAACAACTACGCCGTGGACTTCATCGAAGCCACGCGTTGGATCAAACAGAACCTCCCGCACGCCAAGGTCAGCGGCGGCGTCTCGAACGTTTCGTTCAGCTTCCGCGGCAACAACCCGGTGCGCGAGGCGATGCACAGCGCGTTCCTCTTCCATGCTATCAAGGCCGGAATGGACATGGGCATCGTCAACGCCGGCATGCTCGAAGTGTATGAAGAGATCGAGCCCGAGCTGAAGGAGCTGGTAGAAGACGCGTTGCTCAACCGCCGGCCTGACGCGACCGAGCGCCTGGTGAACTTCGGCGAGAAGCTCAAAGCCGCCAGCGCCGGCACCACCGCCAGCGACAAGAAGGTCGAGGAAGAGTGGCGCAAGGGCACGGTCGAGGAACGACTCTCGCACGCGCTCGTGAAGGGCATTGACCTCTACATTGACGCCGACACCGAGGAAGCGCGCGCCAAGCTGGGCAAGCCGCTGCTGGTCATCGAGGGGCCCCTCATGGCCGGCATGAGCGTGGTCGGCGACTTGTTCGGCGCGGGCAAGATGTTCCTGCCGCAGGTGGTGAAGTCCGCCCGCGTGATGAAGAAGGCCGTGGCCTACCTCACGCCGTTCATGGAAGCCGAGAAGGCGGCAATGGCCGCGCGTGGTGAAGCCGTGAAGGCCCAGGGCAAGATCGTGCTCGCGACCGTGAAGGGCGACGTCCACGACATTGGCAAGAACATCGTCGGCGTCGTGCTCGCCTGTAACAACTACGAGGTGATCGACATGGGCGTGATGGTGCCCTGTCAGAAGATTCTCGACCGCGCGATTGAGGAGAAGGCCGACCTCATCGGCTTGAGCGGCCTCATCACGCCCTCTCTCGACGAAATGCAGCACGTCGCCCGCGAGATGGAACGGCTGGGCTTCAAGCTCCCGCTGCTGGTCGGCGGCGCGACCACCAGCAAGGCGCACACGGCCATCAAGATTGCGCCGCACTACAGCCAGCCGGTGGTGCATGTGCTCGACGCTTCGCGCGCCGTGCCGGTGACCACAAGCCTCCTGAGCAAGGACGGCAAGGACGCCTTCGTAAAGGCACACCGCGAGGAATACGAGCGCGTCCGCCAGCAGCACGCCGGACAGCAGGTGAAGCTCCTTTCCCTCGCCGCCGCGCGGGCCAATGCGCCGAAGCTCAAGTTCGATGATTTGCCGAAGCCGGAGTTCACCGGCGTGCGGGTGCTGGAGCAGCCATCGTTGGAAACCATCGCCCAGTTCATCGACTGGACGCCGTTCTTCCACACTTGGGAGCTGCGCGGCGTTTATCCGGCCATCTTGAATCACGAGAAGCACGGTGAGGAGGCACGCAAGCTGTTCGCCGACGCGCAGGCGATGCTCGCGAAGGTCATCCGCGAGAAGCTGCTCACGCCGCGCTGTGTTTACGGGCTTTTCCCGGCGAACCGTGTCGGCGATGACGTGGAGGTTTACACCGACGAATCGCGCCAAACGGTCCGAACGACGTTCCATTTCCTCCGCCAGCAAGTGGAGAAGACCGACGGCACGCCGAACTGGTGTCTCGCC
>CAIPBN010000830.1 GCA_903863315.1 uncultured Verrucomicrobiota bacterium
AGCTCTGCCAGTAAGGCTCCATCGCACTGTCTGGCACGGTGGTGAGGCGGGCGAGATAAACGCCACTGAGCCAGGTGGCGGGCACCTTGAGCGAGAGCGATGGCTGCCACTTGCATTCGCGCAGGCGGTTCTCACCGATGGGTGGATCAGGCTGTTTCGTGCCGCGCAGCGGGCCTTCGGTCTGCATCAACCGCGCGCCGCGCCCGCCGTAGTAACCGGTGCGGAAAATCTCCACGATGAACCGCGCGTCGGGGCTGGTGCTGACCATGAAGTCGAGCGTCTCCCCGGCCTTCACGCTCTGGCGCGAGCAGTAGCCTTCGATGGCCGGCGCGCGGGTGCCGCCGGTCTTGTCGAGGCGCACGCGGGTGAGCTGCCAGTCGAGGGAGCCGGGCTTGGCGTTTTCCTCTGCGATGAGCGTGCGGCGTCGGGCGCTGGTGGGATTGGCCTTTTGCTGTGCGTGGCTGTCGCCACTGACGAATGCTGCTGCACTGGCGGCGGCAGAGGCTTGAAGGAATTCGCGACGGCCGAGGCGGGAGGAGTGGGGTTTCATGCGTGGAATGGTGAAGGGCTGATTCGCGCCCTTGGCGGGATATTCACAGCGGCGGTGCCCGAGGAGTGACGGGAAGGCGGCGCGTCCACAGCCGCTTTTCGTGCTGCGCCCCGGTTCAGTTGGAGACTCCGCACGTCGTCTCCTACGCGAAGAGCGCGCGGGCAGCGGCGAGGTCGCGGGTGATTTGGGACTTCAGCGTCTCGACGTTCGGGAACTTCTGCTCGTCGCGAAGCTTGGCGACGAAGGTGAGTTCCAGTTCGTCACCGTAGATTTCTTCCGCAAAGTCGAGGAGGTGGACTTCGCATTGGAGGCGGGGCGTCGGGCTTGCAAGTGTGGGACGGACGCCGAGGTTCAACGCGCCGCGATGCTCGCGTCCGCGCAGGCGGGCATGCACGGCATAGACGCCGTTGGGCGGGAGCACGAGGCCGGACACGCCGAGGTTCGCGGTGGGGAAACCGAGCTTGCGCCCGAGCTGATCGCCACGAATCACCGTGCCGGCAATGGAATACTCGCGGCCCAGCATCTGGCTCGCGGCGTCGAGGTCACCAGTGCGGACGGCCTCGCGGATGCGGGTGCTGCTGACGGGCTCGCCATCCAGCGCGACAGCGGCCAGACCGTGGACGGCGAACTTCAGCTCAGCGCCGAGCTGCTTGAGGAGCGCGACGTTGCCGCTGCGTTTGTGGCCGAACGTGAATTCAGCGCCGACACAGACGCTGTGGAGATGGCCGAAGTCGCGGGCCAGACCACGGATGAACTGCTCGCCGGTCTGCTCGCTGAACGCGCGGTCGAAGCGGATGAGCAGGGTGCTCGCGACGCCGAGGGATTCAATGGCGCGGAGCTTTTGCGGCAGCGAGTAGAGCATCGGCGGCACGCGGTCGGGCGCGACGACGGTGTTGGGATGCCGGTCGAAGGTGATGACCACGGGCACGCCCTCGTGCTGACGGGCGTCGGCAAGCGTCTGCCGGATGACCTGCTGGTGGCCGAGATGCACACCGTCGAAGACGCCGATGGCCACGCAGACTTTGCGCGGACCGGGCTGGAGTTCGGTGGCGGCGTGCAGGACGCGCATCAGCGGGCGAGTTGCAGGAAGGGGATGACGCGCTTCTCCAGATCGCCCAACGGGAGCGCGAGGATGGCGTCGAGGGTGAGGGCGTCGGCCACGTCCCACTTGCCGGAGGTGACGCGCCGAAGCGTGGCGAGGTGCGCACCGCAGCCGAGTTTCTGGCCGAGGTCGTGGGCAAGCGAGCGGACGTAGGTGCCCTTGGTGCAGGCGACGCGGAACTTCGCCAGCGGCTCGGTGTAGGCGGTGAAGCGGTAGTTGAAGATGTGGACGAGACGCGGCTCGCGGACAACCTCGATGCCCTTGCGCGCGAGCTTGTAGAGCGGGACGCCGCCCTGCTTCTTCGCGGAAACCATCGGTGGGATTTGCTGGAGATCGCCGATGAAGGTGGCAGCGGCCTCGTTCAACTGGTCGAGCGTGAGTGGCGGGACCGGGTGGGTGGCGGTCACGGCACCATCGGCGTCGTAGCTGTCCGTGGTCTCGCCGAATTTGATGTCGCCCTCATAGACCTTGTCGTCGGACATGAGCCTCTCGGAGAGCTTGGTGCCGCGGCCGAGCACGATGATGAGCAGGCCGGTGGCGTTGGGGTCGAGCGTGCCGCAATGGCCGACCTTCTTGATGCCGAACTTGCGGCGGATGCGGTCCACCACGTCGTGCGAGGTGCAGCCGGCTGGCTTGTCCACGAGGAGGGCACCGTCAAGGGAATCAAACTGGAGCATGAGAAATCAGGGGGACCGGGGCAAGGCCGCCTACTTGGCGGCCTTCAGGGCTTTCTTGATCGCGGCGATGACCTTCCGCTGGACCGAGAGGGGCTTGCCAGGAATGCGTGCGCCGGCCGCCGCCGGGTGGCCGCCGCCGCCGAAGAGGCCGGCAATCTGGTTTACATTCACCTGCTCGCTCTTGGAGCGCAGGCTGATGCGGGTCAGCTCGGGCTCCACTTCCTCGAAGACGCAGGCGACGATGACCGGCTCGATGTCGCGGATGTGGTCGATGAGGCCCTCGCTGTCGTTGGTGTCCGCGCCGGTGCGCGTGTAATCACGCTTACGCAGCCAGAACCAGGCGATCTGGTCGTCGTGGGTGGTGCGGAAACTGTTGAAGACGTGGCGCAGGAGCTTGGCGCGAGAGAGCGGATAGCTTTGATAAACCTCGTTGCAGATGCGGGCGAGGTTCGCGCCGTTGCGCACGAGGTCGGCGGCGACATGGTAAGTGCCGGGCGTGGTGCTCGGGTAGCCGAAGCTGCCGGTGTCGGTGGAAATCGCGGTGAAGAGGCAGTCGGCAATCGCCGGGGTGATGGTCCAGCCGGCGTGCTTGATCAGTTCGTAAATCAACTCGCCGGTGGCGGGCACGCGGGCGGAGACCCAGTTCAACTTCGCGTAGCGGGTGTTGCTCTCGTGGTGGTCGATGTTGATGAAGTCCCGGTGCTGCTCGATGGCCTTGGTGACGGTGCCGAGGCGCTCGAAGCTGGCGCAGTCGGTGGCGATGACGAGGTCGAACGCGTGGCCGCCTTCGGGTTTTTTCACCAGGCCGCTGGGCACCATGAAGCGCAGCTTCTGCGGGACGGCGTCCTGATTCCAGACGGTGACTTGCTTCCCTTGGTTTTGAAGTGCGAGGGCAAGGCCGACCTGGGAGCCGATGCAATCGCCATCGGGGCGGATGTGGCCAACGATGCAGATGCTCCTGGCGCTGCGGATGCAGTCGAGGATCTCGTCGAGGATGTGGGAGTATCCGGTCACGCGAGCGGGAGACGGGTGGGGAGCTGGGGCAGTCGGCAAATGAGGGAACGCACGGGGTTCACGGCTTGGGCTCCTGCTTGTCGAGCTCCTCCATGATGGTGAGGATGCGGTTACCGCGCTCGACACTTTCATCAAGGTGGAAGCTGATTTTGGGCGTGTAGCGCAGCACGATGGCGCGGCCGAGCTCAAACTGGAGCTGTCCACGGCGGCCGTTGAGCAGGTTCATGGCCCGCCGCTTGGCCTCTTGGTTGCCGACGATCCCGACGAAGACCTTGGCCTCCTTCAGGTCTGCGGAAACCTCCACGTCATTGACGATGATGAGGCCCGCGTCGCCGGGCGGGAAGTCGCGCCGGACGATTTCGCCCAGCGTGCGCTTCAGCATTTCCCGCACTCGTTCAAGGCGGACGGTCATGGGTGGAGGAGGTTACGCGGGCGCATGCCAGTCAGCACGGTCGAAAACAGCGCTCTCGCTGGCCGGCCACACGGTGGGCTTTCCGTGCTCATCGGGTTCAATCGGTGACGGAGCGCTCAGAGCGCCTGCTTGACCTTCTCGACGGTGTAGCACTCGATGGTGTCGCCGAGCAGGAACTCGTTGAAGCCGTCGATGCGGATGCCGCACTCGAGGCCGGAGCGGACTTCGTTGACCTCGTCTTGGAAGCGGCGCAGCGAGAGGGTGACGCCCTCGTAAACGAGGTTCTTCTTGCGCATGAGGCGCACCTTGCCCTTGACGATGCGGCCCATGGTGACGGAGCAGCCGGCGACCGCGCCGCCCTTGGACAGCTCGAAGATCTGGCGGACCTCGGCGGAGCCGATGACCACATCCTTGAGCACCGGCGGGAGCAGGCCGGCCATGGCCTCCTTCACCTCGTCGATGAGCTCGTAAATGATGGCGTAGAGCTTGATCTGCACACCGTATTGCTTGGCCTTTTCCGAGGAGCCGGAGTCGATGCGTGTGTGGAAGCCCAAGATGACGCACTTGGAGGCGCCAGCAAGGTCCACATCGGACTCGGTGATGGTGCCGACAGCGGAGTGGACAATTTCGAGCGTGACCTTGTTGGTATCGATCTTCTTGAGGGCTTCGACGATGGCCTCGACCGAGCCCTGAGTGTCGGCCTTGACGACGACCTTGAGGGTGAGCTGCTTGTTCTCCGCGATGGTGGCGAAGAGGTTTTCCAAGGTGACGCGCGGGCGGCGTTCCTCGGCGGCGGCGGCCTTTTCGGCCAGGGTGCGTTCCTCGGCGACTTCGCGGGCGATGCGCTCGCTCTCGACGACGGTGAACTCAATGCCGGCTTCCGGGACACCATTGAGGCCCAGCACGCGGACGGCCACGGACGGCGTGGCTTCCTTGAGGCGATCGCCTTCCTCGTTGATCAGCGCGCGGACGCGGCCGAAATGCGAGCCGCAGAGGATGATGTCGCCGACTTTGAGGGTGCCCTTGCGCACGAGGACGGTGGCGGTGGGCCCGCCGGCCTGGAGGCCGGACTCGATGACGTTGCCTTTGGCCTTGCGGTCGGGGTTGGCCTTCAATTCCAGCAGGTCAGCCTGGAAGACCACCATTTCGAGCAACTTGTCGATGCCCTGCTTGGTCAGCGCTGAGCAATCCACGAAGAGCGTGGTGCCGCCCCACTCGTCAGGAGTGAGGCCCTTTTCCTGAAGCTGCTGGCGGACCCGGGTCGGGTTTGCGTTCGGGTGGTCGCACTTGTTGACGGCGACGAGGATGGGGACTTTGGCCGCCTGCGCGTGGGACAGGGCTTCCAAGGTCTGGGGCATGACGCCGTCGTTGGCCGCGACGACGAGGACCACGATGTCCGTGACGTTCGCGCCGCGCGCCCTCATGGCGGAGAAGGCGGCATGGCCTGGGGTGTCTAGGAAGGTGATCTGCGCGAGCTCGCCTTTTTTCTCCGGGTGCGGCACGGCGATGGTGTAGGCGCCGATGTGCTGGGTGATGCCGCCGGATTCGCCAGCGGCCACGTTGGCCTTGCGGATGACGTCCAAGAGGGAGGTTTTGCCATGGTCCACATGGCCCATGATGGTAACGACGGGGGGCCGGGGCTTGAGCTGCTCGGGTTTGTCGTCGATGACGTCAGCCTCGGATTTTTTGGGGGCGGCGTGGACCTGTCCCTCACCCTTGGCACGCTTCTCCACCTCGAACTTGAAGCCGTGTTTGGCGCAGAGCTTGATGGCGATGGGCTCGTCCACCGCCTGGTTCACGTTGGCGAAGATGCCCATCTGCATCAGGTCGGCGATGAGCTGGAAGGGCTTGCGCTTCATCTGGTCCGCGAGGTCGCGGACCACGATGGGCGGCTTCATGATGATGACCTGGGCACTGGCCGGGAGGGCGGCGCGGGGGTCCACCGGCCTGGGCGCGGGCGGCGGGGCGGCGGGGGCGCCGCGGAAATTCTGCCCCGGACGCTGACCGGGGCCGCCTCGTGTGTCACCGGGCCGGCCGGTCGGGGCGGCGGGGCCGCGACCACGGGCATCGGCTGGCGGACCACGGCGATCATCGCGCTGCGGTTCGCTGCGACGGGGGCCAAAATTCTTCAGGTCAATGCGACCGACGAGATCACCGGTTTTGGGCTTCGGAGGCTCGGGCGGAAGGGCGGGTGCGGGCGGGGCCACTGGGGCGGGGAGCGGAGCCGGGGCCGGAGTGGCGACTGGCTGCACTGTCACTGGGGCGGGCGCTGGAGCCGGGGTCGGCGCTTGCGCGGCAGGCGGGGCGGCCGGGCTTGCTTCCATCGCAGCGGCTTCAATCGGAACCTCGGCGGGTGCGGGTGCGGGCGCGGGCGCTTCGACCGGCGCTGGTTCCGGTGCGGGCGGCGGCTCGGGAGCCTTGATGATCAGAATCGGGGCGGCAGGTGCCTCGACCGCCACCGGTTCGGCAGGCTTCACCCCCCCGAGCTTTTCTTCGAGGAACTCGGCGGTGATCTTGTCAAGCGAGCTGGAGGGAACCTTGGCTTCCTTGATGCCCAGTTCCTTGGCGGTCGCGAGCACAGTCTTGCTCTCGATGCCGAGCTTCTTGGCGATTTCGTAAATACGAACGGGCATAAGTTTCCGCGCCGGCCCAGCCGCAGGCTGAAGCAGGCAGGGTCAAAATTTGGTCTATCCGAGCGCGCCTGCGAGCGGACTGGTCTTGGCGGCTTCCGCCTTGATGGCGGCCAGCACAGCGCCGGCCTGTTCCCCAATCTGCGGGATTTCCCGCAAATCATTTTCCTCGGCCTGGGTGACTACGTCTTCCAGCGCGTGGAAGCCGGTGTTCACCAGCGCCGCCGCCATCTCGGGCGTGACGCCGGGCACGGCGGCAAAGGCAGCGATGGCGTGCTGCACCTTGTCCTCAATGCCGACCGAGGCAACCGCCTCAGCCTCAAT
This sequence comes from uncultured Verrucomicrobiota bacterium, assembly GCA_903863315.1. Classification (GTDB taxonomy): domain Bacteria; phylum Verrucomicrobiota; class Verrucomicrobiia; order Limisphaerales; family SXTU01; genus SXTU01. Next base: position 6,710 of record CAIPBN010000830.1, read on the forward strand.
GTTCACGGCCCAGCCGGTCAGGCGGGACGCCAGGCGGGCATTCTGACCGCGCTTGCCAATGGCCAGGGAAAGCTGGTCCTCCGAGACGAGGATCTTCACCACATGATTGGCCTCATCCACCATGAAACTCTTGAGCTGGGCGGGGGCCAGCGCGTTGGTGATGTAGGTCTTGATATTCGGATCCCACTTGATGATGTCCATCTTCTCATTGTTGAGCTCCCGGACAATGTTCTTCACCCGCTGGCCGCGCAGGCCCACGCAGGCACCGACGGGATCCACCTTGGAATCGCGCGAATAGACCGCGAGCTTGGTGCGGAAACCGGGTTCGCGGGCGACGCCCTTGACCTCGACGGTGCCGTTGGCGATTTCGCTGACTTCCAGCTTGAAAAGTTTCAGGACGAACTCCGGCGCAGCGCGGCTGAGGATGATTTCCGGGCCATGGGAACCGTTCTCCACCGCCTTGACGAAGCAGCGGATGCGCTCGCCAATTTGGTATTCCTCGGTGGGGACGCGTTCGCGGTTGGGCAGGAGGGCCTCGTAGCGGCCCAGATCCACGATCACGTCCGAGCGCTCGAAGCGCCGGACGGTGCCGCTGACGATGTCACCCACCCGATCCTTGAATTCGTCGTAAATGAGCGCCTTTTCTGCCCGGCGGACGTGCGTGAGCAGGGCCTGCTTGGCGAACTGGGCGGCGATGCGCCCAAACCCGGTGGGGGTGACCTCCACTTCCAGCTCCTCGCCAACCTGCACATCGGCCTTCTTCTTCCGCGCCTCGGTGAGGGAGATCTGGTCATGCTTGGAGACCACCTTGTCGGAGACGATGAGCTTGGCGAAGGCCTGGATGTCCCCGGTCTTCGGGTTGATGGTGCAACGCAGCTCGCGGGCGGGTCCCACGGCCTTTTTTGCAGCGCTGATCAGCGCGTCCTGCACCGCGCCCACCAGGACATCCTTGCTGATGCCCTTCTCGCGCTCCCAGAATTCCAAGATGGCTAGAAAATCGGCGTTCATAATCGACCCGTGCCTGCGCCCCATCAGGGGCAAAAAAAAGCCGGAAAAAATTCCGACTTATCACGCTGGCGAACCAGCAACTTCGTTTACCTTTCATGACCGTAGGGATCTGTAAAATGACCGTCAAGCCTCATTATCCGGGCTCTGGGTGTCCCTCCGACGCCTGCGAGAGCGCTGGGGCGGCTCAATAGTTCGTCGCCCGTGGTTACTTCTGCTCGCCGCCGAACGTCTGGCCCGGTCAGACTTTACTGTATGACACTTCCACTGCTGCGGCTTGGTCTGGTTCTGCTCATTGGCCTTCACGGAGCTTCGGCCTTCGCCGCGCTTGCCGGCAAGCGCCCGAACATTGTCTTCTTTTTCACCGACGACCAAGGCTACGGGGACATCTCCGCCCACGGGAACCCCGTCCTCAAGACACCCAACCTCGACCGCATCCGCGCCGAGGGCGTGCGCTTCACCGACTTCCACGTCAGCCCCACCTGCGCCCCGACCCGCAGCGCGCTCTTCACGGGCCGGCATGAGTTCAAGAACGGCATCACCCACACCATCCTCGAACGCGAGCGGCTCACCCTCAAGGCCACCACCCTGGCGCAGGTGCTCCAAGGGACCGGCTACGCCACCGGCATCTTCGGCAAATGGCATCTCGGCGACGAACCGGAGTATTGGCCGAGTCGGCGGGGCTTCACCGAGATGTTCATCCACGGCGCGGGCGGCATCGGGCAGTCCTACCCCGGCAGTTGCGGCGATGCCCCGGGGAACAAGTATTTCGACCCGGCCATCCTCCACAACGGCACGTTCGTGAAGACCAAGGGCTACTGCACCGATGTCTTCTATGCCCAAGCAACCCAGTGGATGGACGCGCAGCGGAAGGCCGGCAAACCGTTCTTCGCCTACATCCCATCCAACGCCCCTCATGCCCCATATATCGCCCGGCCGGAAGACAAGGCGCTTTACGATGGCAAGGTGCCAAACGACCAGACCGCCAGTTTCCTCGGCATGGTCCACAACATCGACCAGAACGTTGGCAAGGTGCTCGCCAAGCTCGACGAATGGGGCATCGCGAAAGACACGCTCGTGGTCTTCATGAACGACAACGGCGGCACCGCCGGCACCAGCGTCTTCAACGCCTGGATGCGTGGCGCAAAAGGCACCGCGTGGCTCGGCGGCACACGCGCCAGCTCCTTCTGGCGCTGGCCTGGCACACTGAAGCCGGCTGATTGCGGCGTGCTGGCCGCGCACATTGATTTCTTCCCCACCATCGCGGAAATCACTGGTGCGAAACTGACGGACGAGGTGCGACGGCAGGTGGAGGGCCGCAGCCTCGTGCCCCTGCTGGAGAATCCCGCCGGCACACTACCCGACCGTGTCCAGTTCACGCATCTGGGCCGCTGGCCGAAGCACTCGGACCCGAACCTGGCCAAGTTCGCCATGTGCAGCGTCCGCAACCCGCGCTGGCACCTCGTCTCGCCCAACGGCGGCAAGGAGCCGAAGTGGCAGCTCTTCGATGTCAAAGCGGACTACAGCGAGAAGGATGACGTGGCCGCGCAGCACCCCGATGTGGTCAAGCAGCTCGCCGCCGCCTACGACCAATGGTGGACCGACGTGCAACCCCTGCTCGTGAACGAGAAGGTGGTTGGCCCGAAGCTCAATCCGTTCGCTGAACTTTACTGGAAGCAATTCGGCGGTGGTCCCACCGAGGCCGACTACCAGCGCATGGACCCGACCAAGCCCTGGCCTGCTCCCGGCGGCGAGACGAAGAAGAAGGCGAAGGCGAAGTAGGACGGATGCTTGTGCCGGCGGTTGCAAACCGCCGACACGGCACTAAGGCTCCACCACGCGCACCCGGTAGAAGCGGCGCGGCAGGCTGGCGGGCGAGCCATCCAGCACTTCAAACTCCCCGCTGGGCGCGCTGTTTGTCACCACGGCGTTCCACTGCGTCAGGTTGGTGGAGACCTCGATCGCATGACGCATCGCCTGCTCGGCCTGCACTTGGAGACGCAACTGTCCGTCCACCTGCCGGGCAACGGAGACTAGCGATGGCACGGCCACCGGCGCGTCGCCGCTGATCGTGTAGTTGTCGAAGACGAGGAAGTTGTCCCCGGCCGCACCCGGTGTGCGGATGGCCCAGACCGCATCCACATCGCCGAGGTTCAACGCCGCGTTGGTCGTCGTGATGGGCAGCGGGCTCGTCAGGGCAAACCCGTCCAGCGCGGCCTGCCACCGGTTGCGGCGGAAGTTCAGGGTGATGGCCAGCTCGTGGACCGCGCCGCGCGTGAACTGGTAGCCGGTCGAGTAAAACCCCATGCCATCATCCAGCGCGTAGCTGATGACCTCGTTCGAGTTGTCAAAATCCAGCGTGAAGAGCCGCGCGCCATTCGTGTTGTAGATGCTCCAGCGAAAATCATCCCGCCGGCCGTTCGAGGAATCCGCCACCATCATCGTGACGGAGAACGTGACCACGCTGAGATTCGTCGGCACCGGGGCAAAGTTGACCGGCCGCCAGACGATGTGAAACTCGTCGGCTCCCGTTGGCGGCGAGAAGCCGATGTAAGCCTGCTGCCCCTGCCCCGTGATGAAGTCGTTGATCAGGCCGTTGCCGCCGCTGCCCTCGTGAATCCAGTTGTTCTGCCCGCTCAATGAGAAACTGGCGTTGTAGCCCTCATGCCCCTCGAAGGTGGTGCGGTAGATGAGTGTGGCGGCGGGAGCGGAGCGCACGGCGGCGAGCATGGCCAGCAGACACACGCAGCCCATGCCGATCCATAAACTGGAGCGCCGAGCAATGCCCGGCGTTCCTGGGCGGGGTCCGCACTCGTTCTTGGCGGCGGCATGGTTCGCCTCCTTGCTACGCGTTTTGGTCGGCTCGCTCATGGTGCCAGATTGAAAACCGCGGTTCGGCGATGGTTTCGACGGAGCGGAGCTGGTTGGCCGCCATCGGTATTTCTGCCGACGAGGTCGGTTCAGCGTGATTGCCCAGAAGAGAAGCCGCCCGACCACTGCGGGCTCACTTGGCCTGCAAATACTCCGGCACCTTGATGTCCGCGCTCTTGATGGCCGGCTCGTTGCCGCGCCAGAGGAAGCCGGCCTGCTCGAACTCCCCGCGATTGGCCTGGAGATGCGCCAGCAGGCGGCGGGCGAGCTGGCGGTTGGGGGAAAGCTCCCGCACGGCGAAGGGCTGCACGGCCTTCGCGCCCTCGTGCTTGATGGGGAAGAACTCCAGATGCTCCGCCTGGGGAATGGCGTTCACGCGATAGACGATGGCCGCGTCCAGCCCGCCTGCGCGCATCTGGTTGATGAGGAAGTCCGCCGTGGGCACCTCCACCACCACGTTCTTCCGCACGGATTCGAGCAGGCCGGTGGACTTCAACATGCCGCGCGTCATGTAGCCGAGCGTGCTCTGCTCCGCGTTGCACAAGCCCACTTTCAGCCCCGGCAACGCGAGGTCCGCCAGGGTCTTCACGCCGTGCGGATTGCCCTTGCGCACCGTGATGCCGATGTCCGTCTCCGTCAGCATCACGGCCTCGGGAAACTGTGCGGCCACGGGCGGCACGAAGCACAGGTCGCACGCGAAGTAGGCGTCCGGGAAGCGCGGCGCGTTCGCGTCCTTCATCGTCTTCATCGTGGCGCAGAGCACGCCGCAGCCGTTGAACACCGTGGTCAAGTTCACCCCCTCGCGGTCGGCGAACTGCTTGAGCAGCTTCTCAATCGCCAGCCGGTTCACGCCGCCGCTGTAAAGAATCAGCTCCGGCTTCTCCGCCCATTTGTCCCCGTCCGCGAGCTGGAAGCCATGGGCCTTGAAGACTGCGCCGCCCTGCTCCGGTGCGCTCAGGTAGCGCGCGAACCGCAGGGCCGCCGTGGGCTGGGTGCAGAAGGCCAGCACGGCGGCGCTTGCGTTCTCGACATGACTTTTCAACTCCGGCACCACGACCGCCTCCGCGCCCTTGAACTGCGGCACGGTGGCGTCCCACAAGATGGCGGCGTCCACCGCGCCCAGGGAAAGGTCGGCGGCGATCTCCGTGACGGTCGGCTTCATCACCGTGGCGCGGGCGACGAGCTTGGTCCACGTCTCGCCCAGCGCCTTCTTCGTCACGCGCGAGATGCTCGCGGCATCCGGGTTGGTCAGGGCGAGCTTCACGTCGTCACGCTGCAAATCGGCGACGCTGCGGATGTTCTTCGGGTTCCCCGCGCGCACGGCGATGACGGGATGCTGGCGCACGAGCGGCAGCGCCTCGCGCACGAGTTCGAACTTCCGCGCGTCCGCCAGCGAGCCGTCGTCCGCTGCGATGAAGAGGTCACCTTGCTTGGCCACGCGCAAGTTGCTGAGGAGCCCGCCGGTGGGGCCGTATTGCAGCCGAACCTCGATGCCAAACTCGGTGCGATACTTCGCCGCGACAGCCTCGACCGGCTGCTTCAGCCCGGCGGCGCAATACACCGTGAGCGCGGTCTGTCCCCGCGCCGGCGTGCTGCCGCGCTGAAGCACGGCCAGGGCGGCGAGGCCAACAGCGAGGGCGAACAGCAGGGCGGCGGCAGTTTTCACGATTGGAGACTGCACCGTGTCAGGCCGGACGGCAACCGGCGACCAGAAAATGCCTTGGCAATCAAGCTGTGGCTGGCAGCCTGAATTTCATGCTTCGCCAATGGCCATCTGCCCCGCTGCTTCACCTGCTTTGCCTGTTCCTCGCGGGGTCAGTCCACGCCGCCGACTGGCCCATGTGGCGCGCGAATTCCGGGCGCACGGCGGCGGTCGCTCCCGCGCTGCCGGAGAAGCTCGCGGTGCTGTGGAGCCGTGAACTGGGGTCGCTCAAGCCCGCCTTCCGCGACGTGCGACTGCAATTCGACAAGGGCTACGAACCCGTCGTGCTGGGCCAGCGGCTCTTCGTGGCGTCGTCGCGGGATGACAGCGTGACGGCCCTCGCCACGGACACGGGCGCGGTGCTGTGGAAAGTCTTCGCTAACGGCCCGGTGCGCTTCGCGCCGGTCGCGGGTGATGGGAGGGTGATTTTCGGTTCGGACGATGGCGTGCTGCGTTGCGTGTCGGCTGCCACGGGCCAACTGCTTTGGCAAAAGCGCGCCGTGCCAAACAACCGCCAGCTGCTCGGCAACGGCCGCCTCATCTCCGTGTGGCCGATTCGCGGCGGGCCAGTGCTGCACGCGGGCCGGGTGTATTTCGCCGCCGGCGTCTGGCCCATCGAGGGCGTGTTTATCTACTGCCTCGACGCGGCGACCGGGCACGAAGTCTGGCTCAACGACCGGCTTTGTTACATCTACGGCGTTCACCCGCATCAGGCGGAGGCGTTCGGCGGTGTGGCCCCGCAAGGCTACCTGCTCGTGGACGGCGCGGACCTCGTGGTCCCGTGCAGCTCCGCGTATCCCGCGCGCCTCGACCTCGCGACGGGCAAGCTCAAGGACTTCGCCCTGCCCGCGGCGGGCCGGCTGCCGGGCGGCTGGTTTGCCGCGCTGCCCGAGGACAAAGAGAAGGCCCGCCTCAAACGCCTCGGCCTGCTCTTCGACAACGAAGTCAACGCCGTTCGTCACGAAGACAAGCCTCGCGCTGAAGGCGACGCTGGCGTGCGTCGGACGTTCCGCGCGAGCGGCAAGGAGCTGAGCTTCGATGGCCCGTGGCCCGGCGTGACGGGCAAAATCCACAGCGTGCTCGCGGCGGACGGAAAAGTGTTCGTGGTGACCGAGGAAGGCCGGCTTACCGCGCTCGGTGCCGCACCCGGAAAGGGGACACTCCTCTCCTCTTTGCCGGCAAGGGCTGCTGGTCCGCTGGACAAGAGTGCCCAGCCTACGGCCGCTAAACTCCTCGCCGCCGCCGGCACGCAACGCGGTTACGCCCTCGTGCTTGGCTTCGGTGAAAGCGGTTTCCTCGAAGCCCTCTCTGCGCAGAGCCAGCTCAAGTTCCTCGCCCTCACCGATGACCCTGCGAAGCTCACCGCCACCCGCCAGCACCTCGCCTCTGCCGGGCTTTACGGCGAGGGGGTCGCGTTGCGCGCTGTCGCGCCGGGCGACTCCGGGCTGCCGCCTTACTTCGCCAACTTCATCGCGCTCGCCTCCGACGCCTCGCTGCCCGACCCGACCGCGCTGAAGCAGATTTACGGCTGGCTGCGGCCTTACGGCGGACGGCTCGTCGGCCCCGAGTCGCTCGCGCGCATCGCGGAAGTTGCGAAGCTCCCGCAGGCCAGCGTGCGCGTCGCGGACGGCCTCGCCATCGTGACGCGCGAGGGTGCGCTCGAAGGCAGTTCGAACTATAAAGGCGGCTTCGAGACCAGCCCCGATGAACTGGTGAAGGCTCCGTTTGGCGTGCTGTGGTTCGACGACACGCTCGGTCACTTCAAACGCTCGCCGCAGCCCAAGTTCGTGGACGGCGTGATGGTCAGCACAGACAAGACCTGGCTCGACGCGTCCACGCGGAAGGGCAAGTTGGATTACCGGCTCCAGCCGTCCGTGTTTAGCGACGTTTACACCGGGCGCATGCTGGACGCCGCCGAAGTTCCCGCATCGAGCCGGAGCGTGGCGCACACGCCGGCGGAGTTGGAAAAAGTGCAGCAGGGCCAGTATCGCCCCCGGACGCAGAAGGACGACTGGAAGCCTGCTGCGCCCGTGGCCGGCACGCGCGTGAACCCGCTCACCGGCGACTACGAGCCACGCGCCTTCCCGAAGAGCTACGGCTGCGACGGTGGCTTCGACTACGGCCACCTCTACACGATGCGCTCGGGCACGGCGGCGTTTTACGACAAACGCCTCGACAGCGGCACCATCCACATCAGCGGCCCGCGCTCCGGCTGCACGAGCAGCGTCATCCCGGCGAACGGCGTGCTGAACGTGCCTTACTTCTATGAGGGATGCAGTTGCAGCTACCCGCTGCCGATGGCGCTATCGCTCGTGAGTTTGCCGCCAACGTTCGAGCAATGGGCCGCTTGGGGCAGCGTGGCCGCCAGTAATCTTGCCGGGAAAATCGAGCGCATCGGCCTGAACTTCGGCGCACCCGGCGACCGCCGAACCGACGACGGGACGCTGTGGCTCGCGTATCCGGCGGTGGGCGGGCCGTCGCCGAAAGTGGACGTGCGAACGGAACCGGCGGCCCCGGAATACTTTTACCGGCACTCGGTGTGGATTGAAGGCGGCGAAGGCTGGCCGTGGGTTGGCGCGTCGGGCGTGAAGGGGTTGCAGAGCGTGACGGTGGCCGGGTTGAAGCCTGGCAGTTATACCGTGCGCCTCGTGTTCACCGAGCCGGACGCGACGGCGAAGCTCGGTGGCCGGAAGTTCGCCGTGCGACTCCAAGATCAGGCCGTGCTGAACGAACTCGACGTGCTGGCTGAGTCGGGCGGCGTGATGCGCGTGCTGACGAAGACGTTCGCCAAGGTCGCCGTGGCCGATGGCACGCTCACCGTGAAACTCGCGGCGCACACCGGCCAGACTTTGCTCAATGGCTTGGAGATTGTCCGGGCTGGCTTGACGATGGAGCCGTTGCCCTCGCCCGCCCGGGTTCCGGGGCGGCTCTGAACCGATGCGCGTCAGGACATTTCCACCGGCGTCCCTGACCGGGTGGCTGAAACGGGATGAAACCAGTTTGATCCGGACGCGTCTGTGCCGGGGCGCACCGCGCTCATGAACATCAACTTTCAGCTCCCCCGATGGGTCGGATTGCTGGCCTGCCTGCTCACCGGCCCCGTGCTGGCAGCGGATTGGCCCATGTGGCGGTTCGATGCGCAACGTTCTGCTGCTTCCCCGGAAGTGCTGCCCGCCCAGCTCCAGCTCCAGTGGACCCGCAAGTATGCGCCCCGCGTGCAGGTCTGGGACGATCCGCTCAACCACGACCTCATGCCCTACGACCGCATCTTCGAGCCGGTGGTGCTCGGCGAGCGCGTGTTTCTCAGCTTCAACGATGCGGACAAAGTCATCGCGCTCGACCTGCGGACGGGCAAGGAGCTGTGGGCGTTCTACACCGACGGCCCGGTGCGGTTCGCACCGGTGGCCTGGCAGGACAAGGTTTTGTTCACCAGCGACGACGGCCTGCTTTACTGTGTGAACGCGGCGGACGGGCAACTGCTGTGGAAGTTCCGCGGCGGTCCCTCGGAGCGGAAAGTCCTCGGCAACCAGCGGGTCATCTCCGCGTGGCCGGCGCGCGGCGGCCCGGTGGTGCGGGACGGGCGCGTGTATTTCGCGGCGAGCATCTGGCCGTTCATGGGCACGTTCATCTACGCGCTCGAAGCCGGCACGGGCCGCGTCCTCTGGGTCAATGACAGCACCGGCGCCCAGTTTATCAAGCAGCCGCACAGCGCGCCGTCATTCGCGGGCGTCGCACCGCAGGGCGCGCTGGCCGCCACGCGGGACGTGCTGCTGGTGCCGGGCGGGCGTTCGGTGCCGGCGGCGTTTGACCGGCACACCGGCGCGTTGCTGCATTTTCAAATCAGCACCGTCGGCAAGGGCAACGGCGGCTCGTTCGTCGCGGCGAGCGATACGGAATACTTCGTCCACACGCGGCAGCGCGGCGTGCGCAACTACGAGTTGAAGACCGGCAAGACCGGCAAGTTCACCGGCAACGAGCCGGTGCTCGATGGCCCGGTGGTTTACAGCTACGTCACCAACAAGTTGGGCTCCGTGCTCCAGGCCAGCACCGGCACAAACGTGACGTGGGAGTTTAAGGCCGATGCGTCCGGCGACCTCATCATGGCCGGCCGCCGCCTCTACGCTGCGGGCACCAACGCCGTCCGGGCAATCGAGCTGCCAGCGGGTCTGCGCGGCGCGCGCGTGGCGTGGTCGCACCCGCTGCCGGCGGGCACGCAGCGCTTGCTGGCGGCGAACGGCACGCTGCTGGCCGTGACGCTGGATGGCCGCATCCTCGGGTTCGGCGCGGCGACGAATAAAGCCGTCACGCTCACCGACAAGGCGGTTCCGTTGAAGCCAGTCGCGTCGGCCGTCACGCAGGCGAAGGCCATGCTGGCCGCGGCCGACGTGACCGATGGTTACGCGCTGGGCTTTGGCGTGGAGGACGGGGCGTTGCTGGAGGCGCTGGTGTTGAACTCGAAGCTGCATCTTGTGGCCGTGGATCCGGACGCGGCGAAGGTGGATCTGCTGCGCCGCCGCTTCGATGCGGCCGGACTTTACGGCAAGCGCGTCACGCTGCATGTGGGCGACCCCCTGAAGTTCAAGGCCCCGCCCTATCTCGCCAATCTCATCGTGGTGGGCGAGTCGTTCGCACCGGAGCTGCGCAACCCGGCGATGCTGCGCGCCACCTTTGATTCGCTGCGGCCCTACGGCGGAACAATGTGGCTGCCGGTGGCGGGCGAGGCGCAGGCGGAGTTTCTCCGGCTCATCGGCGAAGCGAAGCTCGAGCAGGCCAAGGTGCAGACCGCCAACGCGCACCTCCTGCTCACCCGCGCCGGGCCATTGCCCAATGCCGCCGACTGGACGCACCAATACGGCGACATCGGCAACACCGTGAAATCCGACGACGCCCGGGTCCGCGCTCCGCTTGGCCTGCTGTGGTTTGGCGGCAACTCGAACATGGATGTTCTCCCCCGCCACGGTCATGGCCCGCCCGAGCAGGTCGTCGGCGGGCGGGTGATTTTGCAGGGCATGGACAGCTTCAGCGCTCGCGACGTTTACACCGGCCGGCTGCTCTGGAAAACCGAGTTTACCAACCTCGGCACGTTCGGCATCTACTTCGACAAGAGCTACACGAACACGCCCTTGAGCACGGCTTACAACCAGAAGCACATCCCTGGCGCGAACGGACGCGGCGCGAACTACGTCGCCACCGAGGACGCGGTGTATGTGGCCGTGGGCAGCGCCTGCCAGGTGCTTGATGCGCGCACGGGCAAGCTGCGCCAGACCATCGCGCTGCCGGTCCCGCCGGCGGGCCAGGTGCCGGGTGAATGGGCCTTCATCGGTCTTTACGAGGACGTGCTGCTCGGCGGCGATGGCTTCGCGAACTACACCCAGAAGCTCGGCGGCGGGCTTTCCAAGACGAACACGATTGAGGACTTTTCCGCGAGCGCGGGCCTGGCGGCGTTCGACCGTCACTCGGGCAAGCTGCTGTGGCGCGTGCCGGCGCGGCACAGCTTCCTGCACAACGGCATCGTCGCCGGCAACGGCCGGCTCTATGCGCTCGATAAGCTGCCCAAGAGCGCCGAGGACAAGCTGAAGCGCCGGGGCGTGCCGGTGCCGACGGATTACGCCATCACCGCGCTGGAGGTGCGCACCGGCCAGCCGGTCTGGGCCGCGACCACGAACATCTTCGGCACCTGGCTGAGTTACTCGAAGGAGCACGACGTGCTGTTGCTCGCCGGCGCGAAGGCCAGTGACCGCCTCAAGGACGAGGCGGGCGAGGGCATGACAGCGTATCGCGGCACGAATGGCTCGGTGCGCTGGCAGGACTTGCAGCGCAAATACACCGGGCCGTGCATCCTTCACCATGCGCTCATCCTCACAAGCGCCAATTCCTACCAAGCCTCCAGCGGCGCGTTCAACCTGATCGACGGCACCCCCCATCTCGTCACCAACCCGCTCACCGGCAAGCTGGAGCCGTGGCGCGTCTCGCGGGCCTATGGCTGCAACAACATCGTGGCGAGCGAGAACCTGCTCACCTTCCGCTCGGGCGCGGCGGGCTTTTACGACCTGTTGTCCCAGAGCGGCACGGCGAACCTCGGCGGCTTCAAGTCCGGCTGCACGGCGAACCTCGTGGTCGCCAACGGCGTGCTCAACGCGCCGGACTACACCCGCACCTGCACTTGCGCCTACCAAAACCAGACTTCGCTGGCGCTGGTCCACATGCCCGAGATGGAGATGTGGGCTTACAGTCAGTTCGGTCTGGATGGTCAGGAAGGCGACCGCATCGCGCGCATCGGCATCAACTTTGGCGCGCCGGGTGACCGCCGCGCGGAGGATGGCACGTTGTGGGTGGAATACCCATCCGTTGGCGGCGACTCGCCCGGCCTGCCCATCACGGTGACGGGCAAGGGGACTAATAGTTACTACCGCCGGCACGCCTCGCAGTTCAGCGGGCTGGGCGGTGGCGTGCTGCCTTGGGTGGCGTCGTCGGGGCTGCGCGATTGCGACACCATCACCATCGCGCCCGAGCTGGTGCGTCCCAAACCAGCGAAGCCGGTGCGCACCAAGGAAGACGATGAGGACGAAGGCCGTGACCTGCTGAAAACCGGTGCGCTGCTCGACCTCCTCGAAAAGCGGGCCACGAACAGCCTTGCCGCCAGCGCGCCGGTGAAGCCCGCGCCGCCCCGCCCTCCGCCGGCCCCCTCGCCCTACACGGTGCGCCTGCACTTCGCCGAGCCGGACGAGTTGCCGCCCGGTCAGCGTGTCTTCGATGTCGCGTTGCAAGGGCGGCCGGTGCTGGAGCGGTTCGACATCGCCCGGGTTGCCGGTGGTCAGCGCACTGGTGTGGTGAGGGAATTCACCGGCATCGTCATCGAGAAGGATTTGAAAATCACCTTCACCCGCACGCCGGGAGCCAAGGCCGGACCCGTCTTGTCGGGCGTGGAACTCATCGCCGAGAAACCGCTGGCGGCCAAATGAGTGCGGATTGTCATCGGCGGGAGAACGCGTTGAGTGCTGACGCTACGAGGGGGAAGAGCCGTATCGCCCCACGATGGGCCGCGTGCTGCTGGGTGCTCTCCTTCTTGCTCGCCCTTCTTCTCTCCGTCCATTCCCTGCCCGCCTGCTCCGTGCCGGTCTTCCGCTACGCGTTGGAGAAGTGGGCGGCGGACGAGTATCAAGCCATCGTCTTCCATCGCGGTCCGCTCACCGCCGCGCAGCAGGCGCTGATGCAGCCGCTCACCGGTGAAGGACTGGCCGGACAGCTCCCCGCGAATGTCGCCCTCCAGACCGTGGACCTCGCGCAGAACCCTGATCCTGCGCTGCTGGCCCTGTGGCGGCAGTTGGGTTCGGACACCTTGCCCGCGCTGATTTTGAAGTATCCCCAGAAGTCCCGCCTGTCGGACCACCTGTTCGCGGGACCGCTCACCGCAGCGGCGGTGCAGCAAGTCCTCGATTCCCCGGCGCGGCGGGAGATCATCCGTCGGATCGCGCAGGGGCAGAGCGTGGTCTGGGTGTTGCTGGAAACCGGTGATGCCACCCGTGACGAGGCCGCCGCCAAGGTGGCCGCGCAGCGGCTGGACTACCTCACCGCTGTGTTGAAGCTCCCGGCCATCGAGCCCCAAGACATCGCCAGCGGCCTTGTCTCCGTGCCGAAGGACGGCTTGAAGCTGGCGTTCTCCGTGTTGCGGATGAACCGCAAGGACGCGGCCGAAAGTGTGTTCGCCCGCATGCTGCTGCACTCGGAGCCGGACCTGCTCGATCTTCAGGAACCCATGCTGTTCCCCGTCTTCGGACGTGGACGTGCGCTGTATGCGCTCGCAGGCAAGGGCATCAATCACGAGACACTCGACGAGGCCGCGACCTTTCTGACCGGCAAATGCTCTTGCGAGGTGAAGGAGCTTAACCCGGGCGTGGACTTGCTGCTCACGGCGGACTGGACCGGGCTGATCAAAGCCCAGTCGGAGGGCGCCCGTCCGGCCGCGCTTCAGCAACAGGCTGCGGCTCCGGAGACGGTGACGATCACCGGTGCCAGCGCTCCGCCTCCCACTCCGCCGCACCGCCCGCTGATACCCGCTGCCGCCGGCGCTCTGGCGGCGCTGCTGCTCGCCGGATTTTTTTGGTGGCGGAGAAACTGAGAGCCACGGCCGTCTCAGGGCCGGCCGGACTGCCGCAGCCAGACGCCCATCACCAGCGCGAAGCCCGCCGCAATCCACATCAGCGGCCACGGTCGTTCCGGTGCGGCAGCCGGGGCCGCTGCTTGCGGCTGGATTTTCACCGTCTCTGGTTCGAGCGCGACGCTGTTGGTCGTGGTGGGCTTCGGAGTCGTCCCGGTCGCGGTCGTCTTCTCTGCAATCGCAGTCAGTTCTTCCTGCCACGCCACGTTCATCAGCAAATCCCAGCCGGGATTCTGCCGCTTGACCTGACACGAGCACGCGCCGAGCAGGAAGAGGCAAACCTCCTCGATCTCCGCGTCACCGAAGTCGCCGGCGGGCCACGCGCCGAGCACGCGTCCGCGACCAAAGACGGCGGCGAGCCAAGCGCCGGACTGCAAGGCCGCGTCGGGCTTCGGGCCCGCCAGCATTTTGAGGAGGAGGGATTCGTTGCTTGTGCCGGCGATGCGCAGCAGCGAGAACTTCACGCGCAGCGCCGGGCCGGGTCCGAGCTGGCTGGTCGGGTCGTTCGGGTCAATGCGCGGGAGGATGGCCACTTGTTCCAGATAGCGCAGCCGCTTCTCCACGCGGGCAGCAAGGGCGTCATCGGCCGCCTTGTCGCCGGATTCCGCCAGCACCCACACCACTGATTCACCGGCCAGCACGCGACGCGCGAGTTCGCGGCGCGCGGGGGAATTTGTCAGTGCTTGGAGGCTGGCCGGCGTCAGCGTGCCCGACCACACGACGGGCGCGGTGGCTTCCTCGGGATGCGGAAAAATCAGCCGCGCCTCCGCCCCGGTGCCGGGCTTGGCCTCCAGATTCACCGGCGAGTCAGAACCCAGGTTGCGGAAAAAATCAGCGATGGCCGGTGTCTGGAGCGCGCTGGCGGGAAACTCCAGCCGGTAAGCATCCGCCTGCCAGCGATCCAGCGCGTAGCGGAAGACCGGGATGGTGCAGCACTCCGCAGCATGGGCGAGGGTGAGCGTAAGGAAGAGCAGGACGAAGGACGAAGGACGAAGCCAAGTGCGGGCAGAGCGCGTCTGTCCCCAGCGCGCCGTCAGGGCGTCCGAACGCATAAGCGGCGCGGTGAGGACACCGCGCCCTACCAGCGTTGGTGATTGATTCGTCATTTAGCCTCCACGGGTTTCGGCTTCGGGCCGGGCGGCAGCTTCGGCGGTTCGCCGCCGGACAGCGGGCCGTGGGCGAAGGACTTGGCCTGCCATTCCTTTTCATTCGGGACTGGCTCCCACTTTACGCCGTCGGTGCTGCGCGAGATTTTGTGCGGCGGCCAGCCATAGCCGTAGAACCAGTTTTCCACGCGGCGAATCTGGCGCGGGATGGGGCCGGTGGCAACCGGCTGCCAGTCGAGGCCGTTCGGCGATCGATAGGCTTCCTTCTGCGTCGTGGCGAGGAACTCCTTGCCCGTCCAGACGACGCACTGGATGTCGGCGCGCGCGGCATTGGTCGCGTTGTTTTGGAAGTTCACGCCGTCCTTCGTCACCGCGAGCAGGCCGTTCTGGCCGCCGATGACGAACACGCCGTTGCCGAACGCCACGCGGCGCAGGCCCGCCTGCTTGTCCACCTGCCCGGCCATCTGTGTGACGGTGATTCCCCCGGTCGCCGGGTTGAACGCGGTGACGGGGCCGAAATCGCCGGAGCTGACGATGAGGCCGTTGCCCTGCGCGGAAGCGCGAATCCAGTGCGTCGGCGTGGGCATCTTGGGCGTGGCGACGAGCTGCCACTTCTCCGCGTCCGTGGTCTTGAAGACCTTGCCCCGCAAGTCCACCGCGTAGAGCGTGTCGCCGAAAATCTCCAAGCCGAAGATGGGCGAGCTGCCGGGGATGACGCCGTCGGACCAGGTGCGGCCGTCGCGCGTGGCGGTGACGCGCCCGCTGAAGTAACCGCCGGCGGCGAGGAACATGCCCTTGAAGTTCACGCACAGATTCAGGTCGTTCTGGTCGTGACCGGGCTTGCCCCATTCCTGGTGCAATTCCCATTTCAGGCCGTCGCGAGAGAGCATCCGGTGCCCGCCGTGCCCGACGGCGAGGAACCAGTTGTCGGCGGCGTGCGCGGTGAGGGCGGTAAGCGCGAGGATGAAGGCGAGGCGGAGCAAGGTCATGGGGAGGAGTTTAACCACGGATGGACGCGGAAGAACATGGAATAGGCGCGCTGCGGAAGCGAGCAGGCAAGCCGCGTAGCGGCATGACAGTGGTAGCCGTGGGTGAAGCGCAGCGAAACCCACGGAACGTCGAACCCAAGGCTCTGCGCCGCGTAGCGGCGCGACAACCCACCCAATCACAAGTAACGTTCATCGTATTTCACCCCGGCTCGATCCATCAACTGCCGGTATTCTTCCAGAAAGGAAACGGTCCGGTGATGTTCCTCCTGTCGCTTGATGTATTCCAGCACGGCCTCCTTCTCGTTCTCCGACAAGGTGAAGGCACCGTATCCGTCCTGCCATCCGGTGAAGCCAGAAAACATGCGCTCGGCCTTGATCCATTTACTGCTGCCCGTTTTGACTTCTTTGACATAGTCGGCCAAGGAGAGCGTCGGGTGCAGCGAGGTCAGGATGTGGATGTGGTCTTCGACGCCATTGATGCGATGAAGGTGGCAGTCGAGGTTCTGATTGATGCCCCAGATGTATCGGAAGAGCGGTTCGCGTTGCCCGGCGGTGAGAACACGTTCCCGATGCTTCGTGGAGAAAATAATGTGGTAGAGGATTTGGGTGTAGGTGTTCGACATGGCCCCGTCTGGTGTCGAGTTTCGGTTCGGGTGGTCAGGCCGGATTTTGGATGCTCGCCCGTGCCGGAGTCTTGCCGCTACGCGGCAAACGACTTTTTGAACCGTGACCGTGGGTTGCGCTCGCGTGGCTCGCTTCACCCACGGCTACTGTTGTGGTGTCGCTACGCGACAAGGCCGTCGAGTTCGAGGCTACGTGTTGACAAAGGATGCGCATGGACTGCTCCAAACACCGTCACTTCGCCTTCCCAAAACACCGCACCACCCCATCGAGGCTCGACACATACAGCCGGCCTTGCGCCACGGCCATGCCGTCCCAGACGGGCGGGCTGGCGAGGTCGATGCCGGTGCTTTGGTTGCCGTTGTCCACGGCCACGGCCCAGAGCTTGGCGCCGCGCTTGCCTTCGAGGGCGTCGTCCTGCTCCTGGAGTTGCTGGAGGATGCTCTTGTCCTTCGCGGCGAGGCGCTCGAAGGCATACTCCTCGTCCACCAAATCCTCCGCGCCGCTCACAATGAGCGAGTTGCCGGCCTTGGTCATCGCGCGCGTGATGATGGGCACGTAACGCTGCCAGTCGTTCTGCACAAACGTCCCTTTCTGCGCGGGCGCGGGCGCGGGCTGGCCGGGCTGCGCGGGGTTCGCGGGTGAAGGCGTCGCGGCCG
>CAIPBN010000831.1 GCA_903863315.1 uncultured Verrucomicrobiota bacterium
AAGCACGCCGGCCACGACCACGGCATACCCGGCGACGCCAAAAAGGAAACCGCGCCCAACCACGAGCACACTCCACCGCACGGCGGCGCGCCCGTCGGGCTCGGCGACGAGGAATTCCATCTGGAGTTCGTCCGCGAGGCCGCCGCCGGCAAGCTCCAGCTCTACGTGCTCGACGGCCACCTGGACAAATTCGTCCGCATCGCTGTGCCCGCCATTGAAGTCACCGCCACCATCGGTGGTGTGCCGCAAACACTCGCCTTCCAGCCCGTCGCCAACCCCGCCACTGGCGAGAAAGCCGGCGACACCTCGCTCTTCGAGGCACAGGCTGACTGGCTCAAGACCGCCACGAACTTCGACGCCGTGGTGAAGCTCGTGGACGTAAAGGGCAAGGCGTTCAAGGACGTGAAGTTCAATTTCCCCAAAGGCAACGAGCACTGACCCGCCATGCAAGTCACCTCCCTTCTCAGCCAGCAGGAGCCATCGGCGCACGCCGAGCAGGCGGCGCAGACCGCCGTCCAGCAAAAGCTCACGGTCACCGCCTTCGGCCTGCTGCTGGTCGTCAATGCCTACTTCGCCGAGTGGTTCCTCCACAACTTCCGCATCGCCTCCGGCAGCGCCATGGTCGGCGCGCTCATTCTGGGCTGGCCCATCGTTTCCACCTCGGTGCGCGACCTCCGGCGCGGCCAGCTCGGCATCAACGAACTGGTCTCCCTCGCCGTCGTCGCCTCGTTCGCCACCGGTGACTACAAAACCGCCGGGCTGGTCGCCTTCTTCATGCTCGTGGGCGAAATCATCGAGTCCCGCACCGCCGCCGGTGCCCGCGCCTCAATTGAATCGCTCGTGCGCCTCACCCCTTCGAAGGCTCGGCGTGTCACCTCCACCGGGATTGAGGAAATCGCCGCAAAGGAGCTCCGCGTGGGCGATCTCCTCCGCGTGCGTCCGGGTGACAACATCCCCGCCGACGGCGTCATCACCGACGGCGCGAGCACGGTGAACCAGGCCAACATCACCGGCGAATCTCTCCCGGTGGACAAGCATCCGGGTGACGACGTTTTCGCCGGCACCATCAACCTCACCGGCGTGCTGGACCTCCGCGTGACCCGCGCCGGTCAGGACACCACGCTGGGCCGCGTGCGCGACCTCATCCTCGCCGCCGAGCAGACCAAGCTCCCCATCATGCGGCTGATGGACCAATACATGGGCTTTTACACCCCGCTGGTGCTCGTCATGGCCGCGCTCGTGTGGGCCTTCACCGCCGACCTCGTCCGGGTCATTTCCGTCCTCGTCGTGGCCTGCCCCTGCGCCTTCATCCTCGCCACCCCCACCGCGATGGTCGCCGCCATCTCGGCCGCCGCGCGCCTGGGCATTCTCATCAAAAACATCGCCGACCTCGAACTCGCCGCCCGCCTCAACGCATTCGTCTTCGACAAGACCGGCACGCTCACCACCGGACAACTGAGCGTGGCACGGCTGGCTCCCGTCTCCGGCCTCACGCCCGTCGAGTTGCTCCGGCTGGCGGTGAGTGCCGAGCAATTCAGCAGCCATCCCACGGCTCGTGCCGTCGCCCGGCTCGCGGAGGAAGCGGACGTTGCTCCGCTGCCGGCCACCGAGTTCCGGGAGACGGCGGGACGGGGCGTGCAAGCCCGGGTGGACGGAGCCTTGCTGCTGGTGGGCCGCGCCGCGTGGCTGCGAGACCACGGCGTTCCCGAGTCCGCGCTCGCCGCCGACCTCGGCGAAGCGGAAGGCCACAGTCTGCTCTTCATCGCCCGCGATGGCTCACCTGCCGGCTGGATTGCCCTCCGCGACGAAACGCGCGCCGAGTCCGCTGCCGCGTTGCGCGAACTCACCGCTGTCGGCGTGCGCCGCATCGCGCTGGTTTCCGGTGACCGCCAGCCCGTTGCCGCCCGCGTGGCGCAGGAGGTTGGCTGCCTCGAAGTTGCGGCCGAGTGCCTCCCGCAGGACAAGGTCAGCTACGTCCGCGCCTTGAAAGCCAAAGGCTACCGCGTGGCCGTGGTGGGCGACGGGGTGAACGACGCGCCTGCGCTCGCCGCCGGCGACCTCGGCATCGCGATGGGTGCCGCTGGCAGCGAAGTGGCCATCCACAGCGCCACCATCGCGCTGATGAACAATGACCTCCGCCGCCTCCCCTTCCTCATCGAGCTGTCGCGCGGTGCGCGGCGCGTCATCAACCAAAACTTCCTCATCGGCGTCGTGTTCATCCTAGGCGGCCTGGTCTTGGCCGGGCTGGGTTACTTGAACCCCATCATCGCCGCCGTGCTGCACAACGCCGGCTCGCTGCTGGTCGTGTTCAACAGCGCCCGCCTCGTCCGCATGGGCGAGCACCTCGAGCCATACACCCAAACCACCGCCAGCGAACCGTCCGTCACCGCCTGCGCCCCGTGCGCGCTCAACTCCACGCTCAACTCCACGCTCACTCAGCCCGCATGAAGAAGCCCGCCCATCAGCCCCGCTCCGACACCTTGGGCATCGTCGCCTCCAGCGTGTGCGCCGCCCACTGCATGCTGCTGCCGTTGGTGGTCACACTGCTGCCAGGAGTCGTCGCCCGGTCCATCACCGGTCCATGGGTGCACGCCTCGCTCGCCCTTGTGGTCGTGGTCACCAGCCTGCTGGCGTTTGTGCCGGGCTGGCTCAAGCACGGCGAAGGCCGCATCTGGGGCTGGGCGTTGGCGGGGCTGGGCTGCGTGATGGCCGCGCGCTTCGAGGCGGAGGGTTCGGCGGAAGTCGTCCTGACCTTCCTCGGCAGCGTGCTGCTCATCATCGCCCATCGGTTAAACCACTCGTTGAGCTACTGGTGCGGCAAGTATTGAACCCGTCGTGAACGCTCCCGCTTCCAACCCCAGTCTCGCGGCGTGCGACTGCGCCCGCATGCTGGCCATGCGGCCCGTGGATCGCGCGCTGGACGCCGGTGATTGCCGCGCGCGCCTTGAGTGGGCCTCGGAATGCTGTGCGCGTGCCGACCTTCAGCTCACCGCAGCACGGCGGGCGGTGCTCGAGTTCCTCTGTGCCCGCACCACGCCTGTCGTGGTCGAGACGATGGTAAGCGCACTGGCGGCTTCCTCGTGCGGCCATTTCGTCAGCTTCTACCGTGCCGTGCAGCGCTTCGAGGCGGCGGGCCTGGTGCGGCGGGTCTCCGGGGCGGGCCAGCGGGCTGTGCGGCTCGCGTGCGCAGCGGCGGACTCTCTGGTCTGCCGGCAATGCGGACGCGCCGTCGCCATTGCCGACCTCTCCGCGCTCCATGAGTTGGAGCGGCGCGTGGCCGCCCGCACCGGCTACCGCATTCAGTATCACCTGCTGGAGTTCGATGGCATTTGCCACCGCTGCCAGCGGGTCAACACCGTCCTGCCGTCATGAACCTAGGAATCACCTTCCCCTTCTTGAACCTCCGATGGCTGCACCGCCTCGACCGCGCTGGGTCCGTCCTTTCGACCCTGTGCGCGGTGCATTGCCTCTGTATGCCGGTGGTCGTGGCGCTGTTGCCCGTGCTGGCCAGCGGGTTCCTCGCCAGCCGGGCGTTCGAGCGGACGATGTGCGTGAGCATGGTGGCGCTTGCCTCGCTTTGCGTTTGGCGCGGCTGCCGCGTGCATGGCCGCTGGCCGCTGCTGGGCCTGCTCGCCGCCGGGGCGGCGACCACGCTGACCGTGCAATGGTTCGCCCCGCCCGTGTGTTGCGCCAAAGAGCGGGCCGACTGGACCGAGGCGGGCCTGATGTGCGCGGGTGGTCTGGCCATCGCGGCGGCGCATCTGCTGAACCTCCGTTACACCCGACGGTGCGCCTGTTGCCCAGCAATCACCTCGCCGGCCACGCCATGAACATCAATCTCCTTGGCACGCCACCGGACGCCGCCCCTGACCTTGAAAAACTCAAGGCCATCAAGGAGTGGGTGCGGGCGCTGTTCCGCCTGGATGACACGGCCCTGGTGCTTGTCAACGAACTCGCCTGCAAGGACCCCGACTGCGCAGACATCGAGACCAGCATCGTCGTCTCCCTCGCCCCGAAGGAATACCTCACTTTCTCGATTCCCAAACGCGCGGCGGACGTGAGCCAGGCCGACGTGATTCGCGAGCTTTCCCAGCCCAGACCGCACTGAAACCGAACCAACGCACACCCACACCATTATGAGCACCACCGACACCCGCATCCCCGTCACCATCCTCACCGGCTTCCTCGGCTCGGGGAAGACGACGTTGCTGAACCACATCCTCACCGCGCAACACGGCAAACGAATCGCGGTCATCGAGAATGAGTTTGGCGAAATCGGCATCGACAACGACCTGGTCATCAACGCCGACGAGGAGGTCTTCGAGATGAACAACGGCTGCATCTGCTGCACCGTGCGCGGCGACCTCATCCGCATCCTCGGCAACCTGATGAAGCGCCGGGACAAGTTCGACTACATCCTCGTCGAGACCACCGGCATGGCGGACCCCGGGCC
>CAIPBN010000832.1 GCA_903863315.1 uncultured Verrucomicrobiota bacterium
CTCACCACAGGCACAACGAACATTTGGCGCTTTCCTGCGAAGAAGGGTGAAGCGCTCGAATTCACGCTGGCTGCCGCCCGGCTGGGCAGTTCGCTCACGCCCCAGTTGCAAATCACGGACACGAACGGAGCCTCACTCGCCCGCAGCGAGGCCGCTCCCGGAGAGCCGGCAGATCTGAACCTCACCTTCAAAGCTCCGGCGGACGGTGACTATTTTCTGCGGATTTCCGAGCGCTTCTCGTCCCGGGGCGGACCGGGGTTCGCTTACCGGCTGCGCGTGGCTCCTCCACCAGAGCCGGACTTTCAGTTGAGTCTGGCTGGTGATGTCGTAGTCGTTGTGCGCGAGACAGCTGATGGAGAGCAGCCCGCGCCCGGCAAGCCCAAGCGCGGCAGCAAGCAACCGGCGGGGAAGCTCAAGATCAACGTGACGGCTGTCGGCGGCTTCAAGGGCGACATCGAACTCACCGTCGAGGGCTTGCCCCCGAAGGTCACCGCCAGCGGCACCAAAATCGCCAGCGGGCGCAACACCACGGACTTGGGCTTTGCCGCCGAGCACGCCGCGAAAATCGGCGTCGCGCATCTGACGGTTCGCGGCACGGCCACCATTAACGGCACTCCCGTCACCCGCACGGCGGTCTTCCCGGCAGCGCGCGGCGAGCCGGCCATCGAATCCGTCCTCCTGGCGGTGGCGATGCCCACGCCGTTCAAGAACACGAGCGAATTCCTGATGACCATCGCGCAACGTGGCTCCGTGTGCCGCCGGCCCTACAACCTGGATCGGGGCGGCTTCACCGGTCCGCTGATTGCCCGGCTGGCTGACCGCCAAGGCCGCCATCTCCAAGGCGTGACCGCGCCGCCGGTCCAGATTCCTGCGGAGGCCGAGCAGTTTGAATTTGCCGTGACCCTGGCCCCCGGCATGGAGCTTGGCCGCACCAGCCGTTCACAGATCATGTTGCTGGGCACTGTGCGCGATCACGATGGCACCGAGCACATCGTGAGCTATAGCCAGAATGATCAGAACGATCAGATCATCGCCATCACCCAGACCGGCTTGCTGGAAGTGGAACTCGACCAGCCTTCGGTGCGCGTCATCCCGGGCGGCTCCGTGAAGATCCCCTTCCACCTTCGCCGCGAAAAATCAGTCGCCGTCGAGGCGGTCCGCGTGGAGTTGCAGCCACCCGCCCATGTGCGCGGTGTGCGTTCCGCCAGCGTGACGATTCCCGGTGGCAGCCAGCAAGGGGTCTTGGAAGTATTCTTTGCCCCCAATGCCGGACCGTTCAACCTCCCCTTCCCCGTCCGCGCCACGACGCTTGATCCGAAGAATGCCCACACGGCCGAGGCGTTTGTGGAGTTCATCTCCCCGACAACCGCCACCCGGACCGCGCGCGCCGAGCCTTGAGCCTGCCCAGCCTTGTGCTTTCCTCCGCGTTCGCCTTGAAGACTGGTTCTCGTCGCCCTGAAGTGCCGTGGTGAACCCTGCCCTGCCATGACACACGCTGACACTCCGGTGCAGAGCCGCCACGCCCGTTACACCGTATTGATCGTGGCGTTCCTTGGGTGGATGTGCGCCGGCGTGCAGATGGGCACCTTGCCCATTGCCTCGCTGTCCATCTCGCAGGACTTGATGGGCGCAGCTTATGACGCGAAGGCAGCCGGCCGGTGGTTCAGCTACTACACTGCGGTGCTGAGCCTGGGTGCGGCCATCGGAGGCATAGTTTTGGGCTGGCTGGGTGACCGCATTGGGCGCGCGAAGGCCATGGCGGCAAGCATCCTGTGTTACACCGTGTTCGCCGGGTTGTGCTACTTCGTCCGCACGCAGGAGGAGCTGCTGGTGCTGAGGTTCCTGGCGGGTCTGGGAATCGGAGGCATGTGGCCCAACGGCGTCTCGCTCGTGGCTGAAGTCTGGCCGGACGTCTCGCGGCCGTTCTTGGCCGGGGTGATTGGCACCTCGGCCAATCTCGGCATGTTCGTGATTTCACAAGTCGGCCTGCACTGGCTGATCACCCCTGAATCTTGGCGCTGGCTCCTGCTGGTCAGCGCCTCCCCGGCGATTGTCGGGTTTGCCGCGCTGTGGATTGTGCCGGAATCAGCGCGCTGGCTCGCCGCCCGCAACCAGCCGCAAGCGGCGGCGCAAACGCCGATGCGTGATCTTTTCAGCCCCGCCCTGCTTCGCAGCACCATCGCTGGCATTCTGCTGGCGTCCATTCCGCTCATCGCCGCCTGGAGCGCCGGCCGTTGGCTGACTCCCTGGGCGGATCACGAGGCCGGCCGCATCGACCCCGGCTACAAGGCACGCACCCAGGCCTATTGGGCATTTGGGGCGACCATCGGCAGTTTCTTCGGAGGCCAAGTGGCAAATTGGCTTGGACGTCGCCTGTCCTATTTTCTGATCAGCCTCTGCTCGGTGGTGCTTACGTGCGGAATCTTCCTTCTGCTGCGCCCCATGGAACCGCTGTTTCTGCCCATGGTTTTCATTCAAGGGCTCGTGGCCACCCTCTACTTTGGATGGCTGCCGCTGTGCCTGCCAGAGCTGTTCCCCACGCGGGTGCGGGCTTCCGGCGCGGGCATGAGCTACAACTTCGGCCGGTTCTTTGTCGCGATCGGTGTCCTCTTCGCCGGCGCGCTGACGGAGTTCTTTGGTGGGGATTTTGCGAAAGCCGGAGCCATCATGGGGACGATTTACGCCTTGGGCATGGTGGTGATCTGGCTGGCTCCCGACACGACGCACAAGAAGCTGGACGACTGAGAGGAGCCAGAGCCTGACGCCTTCTCAACTTGCCAAGGCCGCGTTCACTGCGGCCACCAAGGCATCCACGCGCGTCTTCAGCGTGAAGTCCGAAGGCGCCTCCAAGGTGTAGCTCAGCCGCGTCTTGTGCTGGAGCAGCCAGAACGCCTCCGGCCACTGCGGACGTGAATTCGGATCGTGGCTGGGCTGGATGATGCCGCCGCGCGCCGGCCGGCCTTCAATCACTTCCGCAAGGTCAATGGGGCAGACAGGCGCCACGGCATCAATCATTTGCTGGGCAAGTGAGGGCCGGACATCCGGGTTCAACTCGTAGAGATAAAACCCGTTGGCCTCCCAATCCTCATGCAGGCAGAGGGCGAGATCAAAGTTCGGCTGGCGGGCTAGCCAGGCCACATGCGCCCTCGTCTCCGCCGCCTCGAATTGTTTGTAATCACGGTTCAAATCAGTGCCGTGAATGTTTTCGCGGCGATTATGCTGGAAGCCGGTCGGATTCAGGCAGGGGCAGAGGAACAAATTGGCCCCCACCGGCCAGCGGTCTTCCTCCAGGAGCCGCAGAAGCGCCAGTGGGCCGGCTGGCTCATCCCCGTGAATGCCGGTGGAGAGGTAGATGTTGCGCTGCGGGTTGTTGACGAGCCGTGTCAGCGCGAGCAGCTCCCCGCCACCCTCAAACGGCAGCAACTCGATTTGCCAGCCGCGCTCCTGCACCAGCCGGGGAACAGTCTGAAAGTTCTGCCCGATGTCAATTCGCTCGCCCAGATAACCGCCGACGTTTTTGCCCAGTCGCTGCATGCGGGGCGGAGCATGCAAGACCGGAACGATCCCGGCAAAGCCTTCTCGCCGCCATTCACGTTGTCTGCCCCGCATCCGGTGGTAAGCTCTGCCCGTGGTTTACGACGCTTCACTCGACGAGTTGCTCCAGCGGGTTTGGGATGGCGGTCGCATTGATGCAGCCGAGGCGCTGCGCCTCTACGCCCTGCCCCTGGAAGAACTGGGCGCGCTGGCTGACCGCCGCCGCCAACTCCACCGCGCCGCCGCCCACGGTGGCCGCGGCAACGAGCTGGTCACCTACATCGTGGACCGCAACGTCAACTACACCAACGTCTGCAATGTCTATTGCAAGTTCTGCGCCTTCTGGCGTTCGGAGAAGGACGCCGACTCTTACGTGATCTCGCACGATGAGATGGACCGGAAGATTGAGGAGACCATCGCACTGGGCGGGAACCAAATTCTCATGCAGGGCGGCCACCATCCGAAGCTTACCAAGCAGTGGTATCTGGATCTGCTTTCACACATCCGCGACAAGTTCCCCGGCTTCAACGTGCATGGCTTCAGTCCCAGCGAGATGGTCGCCTTCTCCGAGTTTTTCAACGAACCGGTCGAACAAATCCTGAGGGACTTCGTGGCCGCCGGGCTGGGCTCCGTCCCCGGTGGCGGCGGCGAAATCCTCGTGGATCGCGTGCGCAACCGTATCGCCCCGCTCAAGGCCGACACCGCGCAGTGGATGGGCGTGATGGACACCGCGCACCGCCTCGGCCTGGCCAGCAGCATCACGATGATGTTCGGCCACGTGGAGACGGTGGAAGAACGCATCGAGCATCTTGAAGTCGTTCGTGCGCAGCAGGACAAATCGCTCGCACGCCTCCCTTCCCTCGCCCCCATCGAGGGAGAGGGTCAAGGTGAGGGGGTGAGGGGGAGGACGCTTTCGCCCATCGAACGATCCATCGCCTACGCCCATGCCTTAGAAACCGGCGCACTTAAAGGTGGAGCATTCACCGCTTTCATTTGCTGGACCTTCCAGCCCGAGAACGCCGTGCTGAAAGCCCCTACCGTCGGCGCGCATGAGTATCTCCGGACGCAGGCGCTCAGTCGCATCTACCTCGACAACCTTCCCAGCGTGCAAAGCTCCTGGGTTACTCAAGGCCAGGAAATCGGCCAACTTGCCCTGCGCTACGGTGCGAACGATTTGGGCAGCATCATGATCGAAGAGAATGTCGTGAGCGCCGCTGGCACCACCCACCGCATGGGCGTCGCGGACATGCACCGCCTCATCACCGACCTTGGCCTCGAACCCCGCCAGCGCGACAACTGGTATCGGCTGGTGAAATAGGTGGTTCGGCAATCAGGCTGAACGCGTCGGCTCGATGTGGACGAGCACATCGCGCACCTTGGGCAGGCGAACGCGGATGGTGTCCTTGACGGTGTGGGCAACCCGATGGGCCTGCTCCACGCTCATCTGCGGATCCACCTCCACATGCATGTCCACGTAGAGGTGCCAGCCCATCTTGCGGATGAAGCACTTCTCGATGCCGCGCACCTGCGGCACGCCCGCCGCAAGGCCGCGGATCTCCGCCACCAACGCGAAGTCCGGGGCCGTGTCCATCAGTTCGCCAAACGCGCCGCGCAACAGCCGCCAGCCGTTCCAGGCAATCACCCCGGAGGCCAGCAACGCCGCAACATCGTCCGCAGCCGCGTAGTCGGGTCCACCCACCAAGGCGAAGGCGATGCCAATGCCGGCAAACAACGAGGTGATGGCGTCGCTGCGATGATGCCAGGCGTCGCCCTGCACGGCGGAGCTTTCCACGGAGACGCCTTCCCGCAGCACAAATCGGAAGAGGGTTTCTTTCACCAGCACCACTAGCACCAGCACGGCGAGGGTCCACGGGGCGGGAGCGGCGTGTGGCCGGAAGATTTCCCGCACGGAGTGCGCGGCGATCCAGACCGCAGCCAGCAGCAGCAGCGTGGCCACCATCGCGGAGGCGAGCGGCTCGGCCTTGCCGTGACCGTAGGGATGATCGTCATCCGCCGGCTCAGCGGCGATGACCATGCCCCGCCAGACGATGACGGAGCTGAAGAGATCGGCGAGGGATTCAACGCCGTCCGCCACGAGGGCATGGGACTGGCCCAAGATGCCTGCCGCCATCTTCCCGACCGCCAGCAAGGTGTTCACCACCATCCCCAGGAAGGTGGCGCGCAAGCTGCGATGCAGGCGGTCGTCGGACATTGCGAAGAAGCCAAGCGCGGCAGCGGGTTAATGACAAGTGGAGACCGCAGCCCGGCCCGCGTGAGCACACGACTGCGCGGCAAGCTGCGAACAGTCTCCCCGGCTACCGAACCCGGCGAGAAAACGCGTTTAGTGCCGGAAGTGGCGTGCGCCGGTGAAGACCATCGCGACACCACGCGCATCAGCAGCGGCGATGACTTCGGGGTCTTTCACACTGCCGCCGGGTTGAATCGCAGCGGTCGCGCCGGCTTCGGCTGCGGCGATGAGTCCGTCCGGGAACGGGAAGAACGCGTCGCTGCACACCACGCTGCCACCAAGGGGCAGCTTGGCCTCGCCGGCCTTCCACACCGCGATGCGGCTGCTGTCCACCCGGCTCATCTGACCCGCGCCCACACCCAGCGTGCGGTCCGATCCGCAGTAGAGAATCGCGTTGCTCTTGAGGTGCTTCACCACGCGCCAGCCAAAGAGCATGGCCTTGAGCTCGGCTTCGGTGGGCACGCGTTTGGTCACGACTTTCAGGTCGGCGGCGGTGGTCAGCTTAAGGTCGCGCTGTTGGAGCAAATAGGACTCGGCTCCGACGCTGCGCACGTCCCACGGCGCGGCGGTGGCGGGGTTCTTGAGGATTTGCAGCAGACGCAGGTTCTTCTTTTTCGTCAGCACGGCGAGCGCTTCATCCGTGAACGACGGGGCCACGATGACCTCGCTGAAAATTTCCGCGATGGCCTCCGCGCACGGCCCATCCAGCGGCTGGTTCACGGCGATGATGCCGCCGAACGGGGCTTGCTTGTCCGTGGCGAACGCCTTGTCCCAGGCCTCGCGCAGCGTGGTCCCCTGCCCCACCCCGCACGGATTGGTGTGCTTGAGAATGGCGAGTGTCGGCGCGTCCCCCGTGAACTCCATGATCAGCGCGGTCGCGGCGGTGAGGTCGAGGATGTTGTTGTAGGAAAGCTCCTTGCCATGGAGCTGCTTGAAATACTCGGCGAACTTGCCGTAGAGCGCGGCCTGTTGATGCGGATTCTCGCCGTAGCGCAAGGGCTGCGCGAGCGGTGCGGACACGATGAGTGTCTTCGGCAAGTTCGCGGCTGAAGGCTGTTCGCTGAACGCCTTCTCCAAGTGCGCGGCAATCGCGGCGTCGTAAGCGGCGGTGCGCGCATAGACCTTCGCCGCCAGCTTGCGCCGCAGAGACAGGGTGGTTTCGCCCGTCGTCTTCACGAGCGTGGCGACCTCCTCGTAGTCCTTCGGATCCACGATGACGGTGACGTGGTCATGGTTCTTGGCCGCGCTGCGCAGCATGGAGGGACCGCCGATGTCGATGTTCTCGATGGCATCGTGGAGGGAGACGTTCGGCTTCGCGACCGTGGCCTCGAACGGGTAGAGATTCACCACCACGAGGTCAATCGGCGCAATGGCGTGCTCCCGCACGGCCGCCTCGTGCTCGGCATTGCCGCGAATGTAGAGCAGGCCGCCGTGAACCTTCGGGTGCAGCGTCTTCACACGGCCGTCGAGCATCTCGGGGAAGCCGGTGTGCTCCGAAATGTCCTTCACCGTAAGGCCGGCGTCGCGCAGGGCTTTGGCGGTGCCACCAGTGGAGATGAGTTCCACGCCGGCAGCAGCGAGGGTTTGGGCAAAGGCGAGAAGCCCGGACTTGTCGGAAACGGAGAGAAGCGCGCGTTGGATTTTGGCCATAACAGGCGGCGAAAATCCCTGTCCGCACGCGGCGCGTCAATCGCGCAGTTGGGTCAGCCATCCAAAGGCCGAAGCAGCCTCACTTCGGGGAATCCCGCCACAGCCACTTCATCACGTCGGGGAAGATGCTGCCGCCGTGCTTGCTGTTGTGCGCGCCCTCACCGAAGTCGAAGCGATGGTCGTAGCCCGCGAACTTGAGCGCGGCGGCCATCTGCTTGTTTGCCAGCGGCCAGTCGCCAAACTGGTTCTTCACGTCGTCCACCCCGCTCTGCACCGAAACCCGGATGGGCTTGCGCTCGGTCTTGCGGATGAGGGCAGGATACACGTGGCCACCGCGGATGTTGGTGTAGCTGCCGATGGTGGTGAAGGCCTTGCGGAACTGGTCCGGGCGTTCCCAGCAGACCGTCCAGGAGCAGATGCCACCGCTGCTTGCACCGCCGATGGCGCGGCCTTCAGGGTTGGTGGTGAGGTTATACTTCTTGCCCACCTCGGGGAGAATCTCCTCCAGCAGGAAACGCGCGTAGCGGTCGCCCAGCGAATCATACTCGAAGCTGCGGTTGCTGACCTGCCATGGGCTTTTGCCGGGCGGCTTGCCCACCTCGTGCCCGGGATTCAGGAGAATCGCGATGGTGACCGGCATCTCGCCTTTGGCGATGAGGTTGTCGAAGACAATCGGCACGCGCCAGTTGCCCTTCAGGTTCACGTAGTCGTGGCCGTCCTGGAACACCATCACGCACGCCGGCTTCTCCGCCTTGTATTGCACCGGCACGTAAATCCACCAGTCGCGCACAGTGTTCGTGAAGATGTTGCTGCGCCACTCAGGCATCTTGATGAGCTCGCCCTTGGGCACGCCGGGCTGGATCTCGTGGTAAGGCGTGATTTTGAACTCATCGGCGGCCCAACCGTTCAGTGCAAGGGCGGCAGCGGACAGGAAGCACAAGCGCAATGACGCGCGGAGAGTCAGTTTCATGGTCAAGTGGCTGGATATTGAGTCACGCACCGCTCCGCATCAAGCGGTTCCTCGCAACAGTGCAGACTCACCCCCGGTTATGCGCACGACCGCATCCACCGGTGATTTTTTCGGGACAGATTCCGCGCTCACGGCACAATGAGTCCGTGTCTTCATCCAAGCCACCTGCCTCGCCCATGCGCCGCACCGCGTTCCCGCTAGTGATCGTGCTGCTGGTCTGCTGCCACCATGCTCCTTCGATCTGTGCGCAAGGTTCCAAGCTCGATTATGAGCGCGCCAGCGCCCTCCGCACCCGAGCAGGCAACACCGTGTTCCGCGCGGAGGTGAAACCCAACTGGCTGCCGGACAACCTGCGGTTCTGGTATCGCGTCCAAACCGGCGCGCAACAGCATGAATTCGTGCTCGTGGATGCCGCCGCTGGCCGGCGTGCGCTGGCTTTTGACCACGCGCGACTCGCGGAGGCGCTCACCCAGGCTGGGGAACGAGAGGTCCGGGCAGACCGGCTGGAATTGGAGCAACTGGAGTTCAGCGCGGACATCAGGCGCATCGACTTCAAGCACCGTGGCAAGCACTGGCAGTTTGAACTTCCGGGCGGCGGCTTGCAGCCGGTCGCAAAACCGGCCGGGGTGCCGGTGCCAGGCACCGCCTTGGCGCAAGTGCCCCGGGCCAGCGCGCGCAGCGGCGGGGACACGCAAATCACCTTCATCAATCGGACCGGCGCGGCGGTGGAGCTGGTTTGGTTGACGACCGAAGGTGAGCGCCGCTCCTACGGAACAATCGCCGCTGGACAGCGCCGCGAACAGCACACCTTCGCCGGCCATGTCTGGTTGGTGGTGAACACCAAAGGGGAAACGCTGGCGGCCTTTGCCGGGCAAGAACGGTCCAGCACCGCTGAGATTACCGGGGCGGGAAAAACAGCTCCGGCTGCCGCCAACCCAGCCAAGCCATCGCCTAAGCCCGCCGGCGGGACGCCTCTCAACGGCACCTCCCCGGATGGGAAATGGCGCGCGTTCGTCAAGGACCACAACGTCTGGCTGGCCGCGAGCGACAGCGGCACCGAGACCCGCCTGAGCCAGGACGGTCACGAGCGGAACCCGTATAGCCAGCAGCTCACATGGTCCCCAGACTCGCGGAAGCTCGTGGCCGTGCGTGTTGAACCGGGCCAGGAGCGGAAGGTCACGCTCGTTGAGTCATCGCCCAAGGACCAGTTGCAGCCGAAAGTCCTCACGCACGACTATTTCAAGCCGGGTGACAAGCTGCCCCACCCACGCCCGCAGTTGTTCGATGTGCTCACGCAGCGCCCCATTCCACTGAGCGAGGCTTTGTTTCCGAATCCGTTCACGGAGAGCGGGCATCTCCCGATCCGCTGGGAACGCGACTCCAAGCGCTTCACCTTTGCCTACAACCAGCGCGGGCACCAAGTCTTCCGCGTCATTGCAGTGGACGCCGAGACCGGCAAGGCACAGCCGGTGGTGAACGAGGAGTGCGCGACTTTTTTCTGCTACAGCAGCAAACAGTTTCTGCATTGGCTCGACGAGACCCGCGAGCTGATCTGGATGTCCGAGCGCGATGGCTGGAATCATCTCTGGCTCTACGACGCCGCCACGGGCCAGGTGAAGAATCAGATCACACGAGGCGCGTGGGCTGTGCGCGGGGTGGACAAGGTGGATGGACAGGCGCGGCAGATTTGGTTCCGGGCCGGTGGCGTCCGCGCCGGACAAGACCCGTATCACGTCCACTACTGCCGCGTGAACTTCGACGGCACCGGACTGGTGGTGCTGACTGAAGGTGATGGCACGCACGCTCTGGAGTGGTCACGAGACCGAAAGTTCTTCGTGGATACCTGGTCGCGGGCGGACCACCCGCCCGTGAACGAATTGCGCCGCGCTGACGGGCTGCTGGTTTCCGAACTGGAGCGTGCGGACTGGACCGCGCTGCTGGCCACCGGCTGGCGCGCGCCGGAGCGTTTCACGGCAAAAGGCCGCGACGGTAGAACCGACATTCACGGCATCATCTACCGCCCGACCAATTTTGACCTGGCGAAGAAATACCCGGTGCTAGAATACATCTACGCCGGTCCGCACAGCGCGTTTGTGCCGAAGACCTTCAGCGCCATTCCCGGCGGCTCTGTGCGCGAGCTGGCCGAGCTGGGTTTCATCGTCGTGCAATGCGACGGGATGGGCACGAGCCACCGCTCGAAGGCGTTCCATGACGTGTGCTGGAAAAACCTCGGCGACTCCGGCTTTCCCGACCGGATCGCGTGGTTGCGCGCTGCCGCGGCGAAGCACCCGCAGCTTGATCTCACCCGCGTGGGCATCTATGGCGGCAGTGCGGGCGGCCAGAGCAGCACTCGGGCAATGCTTGCACATGGGGACTTCTATCAAGCCGCCGTCTCCGACTGCGGCTGCCACGACAACCGCATGGACAAAATCTGGTGGAATGAGCAGTGGATGGGCTGGCCCATCGGCCCGCACTACGCCGACCAGTCGAACGTGACGCTGGCCAAGAACCTGGTGGGAAAACTCATGCTGGTCGTGGGCGAGCTGGATAAAAATGTGGACCCGGCCAGCACCTTGCAAGTTGCCAATGCCCTGGTGAAGGCGGACAAGGACTTCGAGCTGCTCCTCATCCCGGGCGCCGGTCACGGCGCGGCCGAGTTACCTTACGGCAAACGCCGCCGGGCAGACTACTTCGTGCGGCACCTGCTTGGCAAAGCTCCACGGTGGTAGTTCGGCAATTGCTGGAAGATTCTGCCCGCCCCTGTCAGGCGGATTTACCGCATCGAACGGTCCCGGAAATCAGTCGGTGTCTGTCCTGTGGCGGAGCGGAAGGCGCGCGTGAAGGCGCTGTGATCGTGGAAGCCGCAGGCCAGCGCGATGTCGGCCACACTCTGCTCGCTCTCCGCGAGCTGTTGCGCGGCGGCGGCCAGGCGTGTCTGGGTGATGAGCTGGCGCGGTGAGAGCCGGAAGATCCGTTTGATTACCCGGGCAAACCGCGTGCTGGACAATCCGGCCCGCTTGGCCAGCAGCACGGGACTCATCGGTTCGGCAAAGTGTTCCTCCAGATACGCCAGCGTCTCGGCGAGCCGGGCCGGAATGCTCTCACGATCTCCCGGCGCACGAATATCGCGGGAGATGCCGACCAGGCCGATGATGCGCCCGGCCGCATCACGCAGCGGCAGCTTCGTGGTGCAGCACCAGCCCGGCTGTCCTCGTGCATACCAGTGCAGCTCCAGCCGGTTGTGCAGCGGCCGCCCGGTCCGTATCACCACGGCATCCTGCGCGGAGGGAAGCCTCCCCAGATCTCCCGGGAAAAAATCTGCGGGCAGCCGGCCGATCAGTTCGGACTTCAGCCGGCGGCCAGCCCGTTCCACCAGTGCCTGATTGACCGCCAGATACCGGCCATCAATGTCCTTCACAAAGAACACGGTGTCCGGCACATGGTCGAAGAGCGCCTCCACCATGCGCCATTCGGCTGGTATCGCCGGACCCGAGCTTGTCGTTGTGCTCATTTTCACGCTTCGGATGGCAACTTAGAACAAGACGGCGCGGTTGCCGATGGCATAATCAGGGCATGCGCATGTCCGGCTGGATTCCCCTGCTCTGCTTGTTCGTCTGTGCCGCCTTTGGCGCGGAGACAGCTGGTCGTCCCCAGCTTCAAATCATCAACGGCAGCTTGCAGACCGCCGACATCTTCTGGCTCAAGTCGGCAACCGAGCGCGTGCCGAACGGCTCGCTCGAGCCAGGCAAGGACACGATAATCACCACGACCATCGGCCATCGCTTCGTCGTAGTCGGCCGCGAGGACAAGGCTGAGGCCATCGTCAGCAGCGAGGTGCGCGTGCAGGGCTTCCGTTTCGACCCGGCAGGCAAGGACGGCGTGCCGGCGTTCTACACCCAGCGCGTCACTGCAAACGGTTTCCCCATCGTCGCCTCGGCCAAGGTGAATCCCTACGCGCTCAAGGAGGCCGCGTTCCTCGTGGACCAGATGCTGGCCCACCGCCCCGACATCCGCACCGCGATGATCAAGAGCGGCGCGCGCATGTGCATCATAGCGTGGAACGAGTTCACCATGGACCAGCCGGAGTTCGTCCGCCTGGGCAAGGGACCGATGCCCGGCTACCCCGGCATCGCTGCGAAGGATTACTGGGACGCCCGCGCCCGCGGACTCGGCGGCAGCGAACGCGACCCGTTCTGCTCCTGCGGAGAGGAAAATTTGCTCGGCTATACCGGCGATCCTTACGCCGCCGAGTGCATTCTCATCCACGAGTTCGCGCACAACATCCATCTGCGCGGTCTCGCAAATGTGGACCCGACCTTCGACACGCGGCTCAAGGCCACCTTCGACGCTGCGATGAAGGCCGGCTTGTGGAAGGGCAAATACGCGAGCGTGAATCACCACGAGTATTTCGCGGAAGCGGTGCAGTCGTGGGTCGACAACAACCGCGAGAACGACCATGACCACAACCACGTCAACACCCGTGCCGAGCTGCTCGAATACGACCCCGGTGTGGCCGCGCTCTGCCGCGAGGTCTTTGGCGACACGGTGCTGAAATACACCAAACCCGCCACCCGCCTCACCGGCCACCTGGCGGGTTACGACCCGGCCAAGGCCCCGACGTTCGAGTGGCCCGATCGGCTCAAAGACGTGAAGGCGGAAATCAAACGCAAGGCCCAAGCTCGCAGTGACGCTGCGGCGCAAACTGGCGTGACTACGGCGGCGTCCAGCAAAGCTGCCGCAGGGAGAGCTTCGTTTGCCGGCTGGAAGCACACCGGCGTGCTCACACTGCTCACGACGCCCGAGGGCGCGAACTTGCCGGCGGGCGCGGTGGCCGATGGGTTTCCCGTGCTAGTGCGACTGCACCGGGACTGGTTCGACTTCACGCAAGCCAAGCCTGATGGCGCGGACGTGCGCTTCTCCGACAGCGTGGGCGCGGCGCTGGCGTATCAAGTCGAGGAGTGGGACGCGGCGGGCGGGACCGCGAGCATCTGGGTCCGCGTGCCGCGCATCGAGGGCAACGCGCGGCAGACGATTCGCATGCACTGGGGCAAGGCGGACGCAACGAGTGCGTCAGACGGCAAGGCGGTGTTCAATGAGTCCAACGGTTACCTC
>CAIPBN010000833.1 GCA_903863315.1 uncultured Verrucomicrobiota bacterium
TTCACGACGAGGTCAAGGTCGCCATCGCCATCGAAGTCCATCGGCAACGGCCACGCCCACAGCCCGACCCCAAGGTCCACGACAAGGCCGGGGTGATTGTATTTGAGGCGTTCGAGCCGTGGCGCTTCCGCGCTCCAGCCGGGCTGGGCCAGACAGAGATGCCCCAGCAGGGCAGCCAAACAGCACGAACGGAGTAGGGCGGATTTCATGGTGATACTCTGGGGTGATTGGAATCCAGTAGGCCATAGCCGACAATCACTTTCCTATCTTCGTTAACGCGCGGGAAATCAGACCAAGCGTGGCTCACATGCTCTGATCGTGCTTTGTTTCCACGCTTGATAAGACGTCGGTGGCGGGAGTTCAATCTCGGTGCATGAAAGCGGTTCAACTCCTCACCCACGGCACGCCGGGCCAGTTCCAGTTCGGCGAGATTCCCGACCCGGTGCCGGGCAATGATGAGGTGCTGGTGCGGGTGCGCGCCTGCGGTGTCAACCATCTGGACATCTGGCTGGAGCAGGGGGACCTGCCGATGCCGTTCGCATTGCCGCGGATTGGCGGCTCCGAAGTGGCCGGGGAGATTCTCGCGCTGGGCGAGGATGTCGATCAATGGCGCGTGGGCGATCGCGTGGCGGTGCAGTCGAATCTTTATTGTGGCACCTGCGAGTTCTGCCTGCGGGGTGAAGACTCGATTTGCCTCAATGCCAAGCTGCTGGGCATCCAGTGCGATGGCGGGTTTGCCGAAATGGTGAAGGTGCCGGCGCGCTGCATTGTGGCGCTCCCCGAGAACCTGAGCTTTGAAGCCTCCGCCGCGCTCACGCTGGCCGGGAGCACGGCGATGCACATGCTCACCGACCGGGCGGAAGTCCGGCCCGGTGATTGGGTGCTGGTGGTCGGTGCCTCCAGCGGGGTGGGTTCGGCGGCCATCCAAATAGCCAGGCACCTCGGTGGCCGTGTCATTGCGACGGCTTCCTCGGCCGCGAAGCGCGAGCTGGCCACCCGGCTGGGCGCGGAGTTCGTCGTGGATTCCTCCAAGGCCGACTGGCCGGCCGAAGTCCGCAAGGTGACGAACAAGCGAGGCGTCGATTTGGTGATCGAGCACGTGGGCGGCGTGGTGCTCCAGTCGGTGTTTCACTGTCTGGCGCGGGGCGGGGCGGTCGTCACCTGCGGGGCCACGGGCGGGCGTGAGGTGCCGATGCAGTTGTGGCCGTTCTTCGTGAAGCAGCACCGGCTCATCGGCAGCTATGGCCGCAACCGTGGCGACTTGAACGCAACTTTGGAGTGGGCGGCGGATGGCCGGCTCAAACCTGTCATCCACCAGCTCATCCCGCTGCCCGGGGTCAGCAACGCGCTGGAGCTGCTGCGCAGCCGTCAGGTGCTGGGCAAACTGGTGGTCAAGCCGTAGTCCAGCCAGCTTCCCCGCCGCTCAGTGAAACCATGTCGAAGTGCCGCGCCCATGCCTCTGCGCGGCTTTCCCGCGTGACATTCCCCGGGGCGGTCAACAGTGTCTGACGCGCTTATGAGCCAACAGTCTTCTGCTCCTGTCTCCCGCAGCGGCCGCTTCACCGGCGGTCCTGGCGAGGATGTGGCCCGTTTCACCGAATCCATTTCGTTCGACTGGCGATTGTGGCGGCATGACATCCAGGGCAGCC
This sequence comes from uncultured Verrucomicrobiota bacterium, assembly GCA_903863315.1. Classification (GTDB taxonomy): domain Bacteria; phylum Verrucomicrobiota; class Verrucomicrobiia; order Limisphaerales; family SXTU01; genus SXTU01. Next base: position 1,650 of record CAIPBN010000833.1, read on the forward strand.
TGGCCCATGCCGCGATGTTGCAACGCATCGGCGTGCTGAGCCGGGCGGAACTCAAGGCGATTGAGAAAGGACTCGTGGCCATCGCCAAGGAAATCGAAGCCGGAAAGTTCACCTGGAAGCCCGAGCTGGAAGACGTCCACATGAACATCGAGGCGGAGCTCACGCGCCGTGTCCCGGCCGGGGCCAAGCTGCACACCGCCCGTTCGCGCAACGATCAGGTGGCGCTGGACGTGCGCATGTGGCTGCGGGACGAGGTCATTGATTTCTCCCGCGAACTGCGGGATCTGCAGCGTGCCTTGGTGGAGCTGGGGGAACGCCACGCGGCGGTGATCATTCCCGGCTACACGCACCTGCAACGCGCCCAGCCGGTTTATCTGGCGCATCATCTGCTGGCCTATGTGGAGATGCTGGCCCGGGATTTCGGCCGGCTGCAGGACTGCTTCAACCGGTTGAACGTGTGCCCGCTGGGCAGCGGGGCGATCGCCGGCTCCACGCTGCCGCTGGATCGTGAGTTTGTCGCCCGGCAGCTTGGGTTTGTGGACGCGCGTGGCCAGGCGCAGATCACCCAGAACTCGATGGATGCGGTGTGCGACCGCGACTTCGCCGTCGAGTTTTGCGCGTTGTCCGCGCTGGTGGCGCTACATCTGTCACGGCTGGCCGAGGACGTGATCCTGTGGGCGAGCACGGAGTTCAACTTCATCAAAATCGCCGACGCCTACACGACGGGATCGTCACTGATGCCGCAGAAGAAGAATCCAGACATTGCGGAACTCACCCGCGGCAAGACGGCCCGGGTCTATGGCAATTTGATGGCGCTCCTCACACTGCTGAAGGGGTTGCCGATGACCTACAATCGCGACTTACAGGAGGACAAGGAGCGGCTCTTCGACACGGTGGACACGGTGCGCGCCTGCGCCCGACTCACAGCCGCGATGCTGCGGCACACGAGCGTGAACGAATCGGTTTGCGCCGCCGCCGCGTCCGACTCCGCGCTGCTGGCGACGGACTTGGCGGACTATCTGGTGCGGCAGGGAATGCCCTTCCGCCATGCGCACCACGCCGTGGGGGCAGCGGTGGCGCTGGCGGAAAAGCTGGGCAAGCCGCTGGGCGAGTTGACGGCGGCGGAATTGAAGTCCGTGAACGCCGCGTTTGGTCCGGGGGCGAAGGAGTGCTTTGAACTCGCCAAGGCTATGGCGCGCCGCAACCTGACTGGCGCGCCTGGCACCAAGGAAGTGGCCCGGCAACTGGCCCGGTGGAAGCGGACGTTGAAGTAGCTCTTCGCCGGTCCCGGCGATGACTACTTGTTCTTCGCCTTCTTCTTTCCTTCACCGCCGCCCGTGCTGGGCCGTTCGGCGACATTGTCCGCAGGCAGCAGTTTTGCCACTTCGGCTTTCTGCGCGGCGTAGGCGGAGTCTTTCGCGAGGTTCGTCCACTCGTAGGGGTCTTTGTTGTGGTCGTAGAATTCCTCGCCGCCGTCCGCGTAGCGGATGTAGCGGAACTGCTCGGTGCGGACGCCGTGGTTGTTCAGGTGGTAGGTGGTGATGCCGGGCAAGTCCCACTTTGCCGCCGGATTCGCGAGCAGCGGGCGCAAGCTCGGCCCGCGTGCGTGCGCGGGAGTGGGCAGGCCCGTGAGGTCGCAGAGCGTGGGGAAGATGCTCATGAAATCCACCGTGCGGTCGCTGCGGCCACCGGGCTTGGTCACGCCGGGCGCGACCCAGATGAACGGCGCGCGGGTGGCCTCCTCCCAGAGCGCGAACTTGCGCCAGTGCTGCTTCTCGCCGAGGTGCCAGCCGTGGTCGCCCCAGAAGCAGATGATGGTGTTGTCGCGATAGGCGGACTTCTCCAGGCCTTCGAGCAGGCGCCCAAGCTGCGCGTCCATGAACGCGATGCTGGCGAGGTAGGCCTGCACCGCTTCCTTCCAACGACCGGACGCGAGGATGGCCGCGTGGTCGCCGTCGGGCTTGGCCATCTTGATGCCGGCGGAGGGCACGTCGTTCAAGTCGTCCACGCGATGCGGCGGGAGCTGGATGGTCTCCAGCGGGAACAGGTCGAAGTATTTCTTCGGCACGCTGAAGGGCAGGTGCGGCTTCACGAAACCAATGGCGAGGAAGAAGGGCTTGTCGTGCTGCTTGCCGAGTTGCTGGATGCCGTAGCTGGCAACCTTGAAGTCTGGCATGTCCTCGTCCGGATTCGCGAGCGGGCCAAACTTGATGCCGCCTACGCCATCGTCCTTCGCGCTGGGATCGAGCTTCAACCCGCCACCGCCGTCGCGGGTGAAGTAGTCCGTCCACTCGCCGTCGCGATGGTCGCTGGAGTGGTAAATCTTCCCCGCGCCAAAGACGTTGTAGCCGCCCTTGAGGAACTGCGTCGTGAGCGTCTGCTCCTTTGTAATGGCGGTCTTCCAATCCTGGCCGTTGTCGTAAACGCCCGTCTCGCCGGGGCGGCGGCCCGACATGAGCGCGGCGCGGGAGGGATTGCAGACCGGCGCGGCGCAATAGGCGTGGGTGAAGGTCACCCCCATTTTCGCCAGCCGGTCAATGTTCGGCGTCCTGGTCTGCGGGTTGCGCCCAAGGTGGCCGACCCAGTGATTCAGGTCGTCCACAGCGATGAAGAGGACGTTGGGTTTGGCAGGAGCGGCGTGCAGGCTGGCGCAGGTGGCAATCGAGGCGAGCAAGAGTGGCAGGTGGCGGCGGAGGTTCACGGAATGGGCAGGTTGTCCCGGATAGGACGCTGCGGCGGGCCGGCTGGTTAGCCACTGGGGCAAGAATTCGCAGGCGAAACTAGCCCTTGCCAAGCGGTCGATACTGGCTACGGTGCCACAGGCTTCTTAACAGGCTTCCGCCTATGCGTGTGTCCGAATTGTTTCGCCGTTCCTCGCCGCCTCCCGCCCTGCTTCGCGCCACCGCCTTCACACTCATCGAACTGCTGGTGGTGATAGCCATCATCGCGCTGCTGGCGGGGATGCTATTGCCAGTGTTGGGCAAGGCAAAGCTGCGCGCTTCAGCCACATTCACCCTCAACAGCCTCAAGCAGCACGGCGTGGCGTGGCGGCTGTATGCGGATGATTCGGAGGACCGGCTGGTGCAGGTCCACTTGTGGTGGAATCCGTTGTCGGCATTTGGCGGCGCGAACATCAAGAACACCAATGCCTGGGTGATTGGCGATGTCAGCAACGCGGACAGCACCACCTACTACATGCCCGGCGACGCCGCCACGATGGGCTACCCCACGAATCTCATTGGTCTGACGCGGACCGCCTACTACCGCTACGTCAATGACGTGAAGCTCTACCGGTGCCCGGCGGAGAAATCCATGTGGAACGGCACGCCCAAGGTGCGCAGCTATTCGGCCAACAGTTTCATGGCTGGCCGGGACATTTTTGGCGGGGGCGGGATTGTGTTTTTCCGGGGGGCCGAAATTGATCGGCCCTCGGACCGCTTCGTGTTCATTGATGAGCACGAGGGCAGCATCAATGACGGCTTTTTCGCCGTAAACATGAGCCCGACGGCGGCCACGATGAACGACATTCCCACCGCCCACCATTCTGGGGCCTATGCCATGAGCTTTGCGGACGGCCACACCGAAATGATCAAGTTGATGGATTCCCGGACGCGCACATGGACGGCAGGGAACATTCCCAACGCGCCCACGGTAAACCAAGACTGGCGCACCTTGACGAACTACGCCACGGCCAATTAGCCGCATTCGCAATGGAGGTAATAATGCAATTTCACCGCTTAATCCTGCCCGCGCTCGTCTTGGTGCTGCTGGCGAGTTGCCGGGAACGCCCGGCGAAAGCCAACCAGCCAACGCCGCCTCCTGCCAGCGCCCCGGCCGGGCCCCAGCCGCCGGCCGCCGCCACCGGTGCGAGCCCAGCCGCCCCCGGTTCTCCGGACATCCCAGCCAATGCGCAGGTCGCCAACCCCGGCCCCATCAAGGCCGCGGTCATGAAGTATTACCAGACGGAGGGCCGCTTCCCCAATGATTGGGAAACCTTGGTGAAGCAGAAATACCTGCCAGCAGTGCCCAAGACCGCTTCCGGCCAGCCGGCGGATTTTCGCGCGTTCATGCGACACCATGGACTGTGACGCGATTTCCCTCCCCGGTGGTTTTTGCGCTGGCCTGGACAAACCCATTGAACTCGGTTCCTCCGCCACCTAAAGTCGGGGCCTATTATGGGCACTGAAAATTCTGCGGGACCGGGCATGGCGTGGCTGGGCTGGGCAATGCTGACGGTGGTTTCCTGGGGGGTGTATGGCGTTTTCCTGCACACGGGTGCTATGGGAATGGCGGATCCCGCCAATGGCCGCATCAAGGCGTTTCTCTTCGTGGGGGTGGCATATTTCCTCACCGCCGTGCTGGCACCGCTGGCCATTCTGGCGCTGAACGGCGCTTCCTGGGCGTTTCCAGCCAAGGGTCTTTGGTGGTCGCTCATCGCGGGGACGGTGGGTGCGGTGGGCGCGCTGGGGGTGTTGCTGGCCTTTGGTTCGAAAGGCACGCCGGCGGTGGTCATGTCGATCGTCTTTGCCGGAGCCCCGGTCGTGAATGCGATTTACTCCCTGGTGACACATCCGCCGGCGGGTGGCTGGGGGAGCATCAAGCCGTTGTTCTGGGTGGGCATTTTGCTCGCTGCGCTGGGTGGCACGCTCGTGACTTTTTACAAGCCTGCGCCCGCGCCACCGCAAAAGCCCTCAGCGGCGGCCACTCCGGCTGCTTCGGCTGCGCAACCGCCGGTGAAGTGAACCGCAATTTTCGCCGAAGAACCGGCACAAGGGGCGCAAAAGGTTTTCCTTTCTGCGCCTTTTGCGCTTTTCATGGCTGAAGCATGTCCCCTGAAACCAGCCAACTGAGTTCGCTGCGTGGGTTGCTGGCCGCGCTGCGGACAAATTCATTTTACGCCCGGAAGCTTGCGGACACCGGCTTGCTGGACGGCGTGGCGAGCTTGGCGGAGTTCAGCGCCCGCTGTCCGTTCACCACCAAGGCCGAGCTGGTCGCGGATCAGGCGGCGGCCGGTCCCTTTGGCACAAACCTGACGTTCCCGCTGGAGCGCTACACGCGCTGCCATCAGACCAGCGGCAGCACGGGCAGCCCGTTGCGCTGGCTGGACACGCCGGAGAGCTGGAGCTGGATGCTCGACAACTGGGAGATCGTGCATCGGCGGGCCGGCACCACGGCGGCGGACCGCATCTTCTTTGCCTTCAGTTTTGGGCCGTTTCTGGGCTTTTGGACTGCGTTTGAATCGGCCCAGCGGCTGGGCTGCCTCGTCGTGCCGGGCGGCGGGATGAACAGCGCGGCCAGGTTGCGGGCCATGATGGAGTTGCGGGCAACTATTCTTTGCTGCACGCCCACGTATGCCATCCATCTTGCGGAAGTGGCCGCCAAGGAGGGCATCGACCTTCGGACGGCCCAAGTGCGAACCCTCAGTGTGGCCGGCGAACCGGGCGGCAGCATCCCCGCTACCCGGGCTCGTTTGCAGGAGCTTTGGCCGGGAGCGCGGGTCTATGACCACCACGGCATGACAGAAGTGGGGCCGGTGAGCTACGAATGTCCGTCCCGTCCCGGGGTGCTGCATGTCATTGAGCGCGCCTTCATCGCGGAGGTGGTCGATCCTGCCAGCGGCCAACTCGTCGGGCCGGGAGCGCAGGGGGAACTGATTTTAACCAACCTGGGGCGTTTGGGCTCCCCGCTGTTGCGCTATCGCACGGGGGATTTGGTCAAACTCGAGAAGCCCAGCGCAGGCGTGTGCGCGTGCGGAACCACCGACCTCGCTCTGGAAGGCGGCATTCTGGGCCGGGTGGATGACATGGTGGTGGTGCGCGGAGTGAATGTTTATCCCGGCGCGGTCGAGGAGATCATCCGGCGAGTGGGCGGCGTGGCCGAGTATCAGGTGGCCATCAGCCAACGGCAGGCGCTTGTGGAGTTGGGCGTGACCATTGAGCCGTTTCCGGAGGTGGCGGATGGGGGGGCCTTGGCACAACGGCTGGCCCGGGCGTTTGAGACCGGTCTGGCGCTGCGCGTCCCGGTGGCACTGGCCCCGGCGGGGAGTCTGCCCCGTTACGAGATGAAGTCCCGTCGCTGGGTTCGTCAGTAGCCCGCTTCCCCCAGCCTCGGAGCTTGAATGTTTCTGTTACGTCTGCGTCATAATCCGCGCGCCGCTAATGCGGCAAATAAACAACACAACCAAACCTAGCAGCACCATGAAGAAACTGTTCGCCCTGTTCGCCGCCACCCTCATCGCGGGTTCCGCCTTCGCCGGCGAGTTCCCTGACATCAGCATCGCCGACCTCAAGAAGGCCATCGCCGACAAGAAGGTCACCGTCATCGACGTGATGGGCTCCAACTCCTACAAGGCTAAGCACGTCCCCGGCGCGATTGACTTCGCCGCCGTCAAGGCCGACCTCGCCAAGGCGCTGCCCGCCGACAAGAACGCCCTCGTCGTCGCCTACTGCGGTGGTCCGAGCTGCAAGGCCTACCAGGCCGCTGCCAACGCGGCTGAGAAGCTCGGTTACAAGAACATCAAGCACCTCTCGGCCGGCATCTCCGGTTGGGTGTCTGCTGGTGAGAAGACCGAGAAGGCCAACTAAGCTTCGGTTCTGATTCTTCCAGCGCCCCGGGCTCACGCTCGGGGCGCTTTTTTGTTGTCACCAGCCCGACGGCAGCCCAACCACGGTTTCCCTGAGGATGCCGCGAATCTTCTGCTTTTCCGCTGCCGGCAGGTAGGCGAATTCCGGATTCGGTTTGCTCGGGTCGAGTGCCTGTGCCAGCCGGGTGTAAACCCGTTGCTTCATCTCCGCCGGCAACCCCCGGAAGGCCATGCTGTAGATCATGTAGCTGCACCGGTTTTGAAACAGCCGGGTGCGCAGTTCCAAGTCCTTGAGCGAAGCGCCGCCGGGGCCCATGTGCCGCTGGCTGAGGAAGTCGGTCCTGAACTCCTCGTCCCCGGCGATGCCACCGGCCGGCAGGGGCACTTCATCGGCGAACAGCAGATAGCGGGTCAGGGCCTTGGCCTGCTGATCCAAAACCGCAGCATGTTCCGGGCTGAGTTTGCCCTGGCCTGCATCCAGATAAGTGCGGGTCCGGTAGGTCGCCTCGATGGCGCGGTTCACAAAGCCGATTTGATGCTCGTGCAGAAGTTGCGGCAGCAGGTCGCTGTGAGCGACGAGATAGCGGTCATAGCTGAACATTGTGCCCGGCGGGATGGGGTTGCGCACAATGCCCTGTGGGGTGGAACGGCCGTAGAAATTGGCGAGATGGTTGGTGAGGCTGCCCGCTCCGGTCAAATACCAGCCTCCGAACCGCTGGTTCAACGGCACGCCGTGGCCAGACAGGGCCTGACGAAAGGATTCCAGACTGCCTCCCGTCGGGCCGGGGATGACGGACTTCACCACCAGGCCCGGGACGTAGCCGGTGTCCTCGCGGGCGTGGCAGTTCATGCAGCGGGTGGCGCGTTCCGGGCGCGGCGGCTGGCCATTGCGGGGAATGTCAAAGATGTAGAACACCCCGCCCAAGTCAGGGTCCACGGCGACCACCTCCACCTTGCCGCCCACGACATAACCCACATAGACATCCTCGTTGAAATAGAGGGCGCGCGGGGTCCGCGGGGAGATGAGGCTCAGTTGCAGGCTGGTGGTGGAGAACGACAGCATCTGCGAGGACGCCGGGATGTCGAGCGACTTGAGGACGCTCGCGATGAAAGCCTTTTCGCCGGAGTAGTCGAGCTGGACGCGTCCGGATTGCACATTGGTCATCCAACGGCTGAA
>CAIPBN010000834.1 GCA_903863315.1 uncultured Verrucomicrobiota bacterium
GGACCTGCCAGCCGACCTGCGCAATCTCGCCTTCGACACGCGCGCGCAGATGATGCTGCACGACGCGTTCGACGTGGCGAAAGACGACGGGCAGCTCACCGACCAGGAAGTGGAGCAGCTTCGCTTGCTGCAAACGCAATTGGGGAAATCCCTGTCCCTCACGGAGGAGGACCGCGCCGCCTACCAGCGTGCCCGCTTGGTCTGGGTGATCAAGCACGCGCCGAAACTGGAGCCCGTGAGCATTCCGCTCAAGCTTCCGCCCGGCGAGTGGTGCTGCTGCCGTCATCCGGCCACTTTCCTGAGCCTGCCCGCTGCCAGCGGCCCCGTCCTGAACCGCGAGGAACTGAAAGCCAAATTGTCCTCTGATGCCTTCTGGAATCCTGAGGTTGGAACGGTGGATGAAGCCCTCAAGATCTTGGATACCGGCGAGGTTTATCTGACGAATCGGCATCTCTGGCTGGCGGGGCGCGAACACCACACCAAAATCGGTTTGCACCTCGTGGAGGACTTCGACGCCTGTCCTGCCTGGCTGGACGTGCGCTGCAATGCCGGCAAAACGCTTCGCTTCGCGATGACTCGAAATGTGGACGTGTTCGCCCACTTTCTCGCCCGGATGCTGCGGGAAATGTGAACCCCGCCAAACCGCACTTCTAAGCCGAGAGCCTTTGACGGGCATCACGCCGTTGGCGCAAACTCGACGCACCAGAGCAAACCATGTCGTCGCATCGCATTGAGAAGACTTGGAAGGACCGCCTCGCGCGCGTCCTGCCTTTCGGCATTGGCGTCACCAAGCCCAAGCATTTCCGCGACATGCTGGGCATCATCTGGCGGAACCGCGACAACCTCGGCTACGCCTACAAGGTGCTGACCAAGGGCGTGTGCGACGGCTGCGCGCTGGGCGTGGCGGGCCTGCACGACTGGACCATCAAGGGCACGCACCTGTGCATGACGCGGCTGAATCTCCTCCGGCTGAACACGATGCCGGCGCTCGACGTGAAGCAGTTGGAGAACGTCGCGAACTTGAAGGAACTCGACAACGCGCAGCTCCGCGAACTGGGCCGGCTTCCCTATCCGATGTTGCGCGAGGGCAACGCGCCGGGCTTCAAGCGCATCACCTGGGACGAGGCCTACGCGCTCATGGCGAAGAAACTCCGCGCAACGACGCCGAAGCGCTGGGCGATGTTCGTGACCGCGCGCGGGGTGACCAATGAGATTTATTACATGGCGCAGAAGGCCGCGCGCTTCCTCGGCACCAACAACGTGGACAACGCCGCGCGCCTTTGCCACGCGCCCAGCACGAGTGCGATGAAGCACGCGGTGGGCGTCGCGGCCACGACCTGTTCCTACAAGGACTGGTATGGCACCGACCTCATCATCTTCTTTGGCGCGAACCCGGCGAACGACCAACCCGTCACCACGAAGTATCTCCACGAGGCCAAGCTGCTCGGCACGAAGGTCGTGATGGTGAACCCGTATCTCGAGCCGGGCATGAAGCGCTACTGGGTGCCCAGCACCGCGAGCAGCGCGCTCTTCGGCACGGACATCGCGGATTACTGGTTCCCCGTCACGCAAGGTGGCGACATCGCGTTCCTCTACGGCGTCATCAAGATTCTGCTGGAGAAAGGCTGGGTGGACGAGGCGTTCATCCGCGAGCACACGGCTGAGTTTGAGTCGCTCAAGGCCGCGTGCGCGAAGTTGGATTGGGCCACGCTGGAGAAACACGCGGGCCTGCCGTGGCGCAGCATGGAGGAGTTTGCCGAACTCATTCGCGATGCGAAGAACGCCGTGCTCGTCTGGAGCATGGGCATCACGCAGCACAATTACGGCGCGGACGGCGTGAGCATGGTGCTGAACCTCGGCTTGCTGAAGGGCTGGGTGGGCCGCGACAAGTGCGGGCTGATGCCCATCCGTGGCCACAGCAGCGTGCAGGGCGGCGCGGAGATGGGCGCTTACTCCACGGCCTTCCCCGGCGGCAAACCGGTCAACGCCGAGAACGCGAAGAAACTCTCCGAGCAATACGGCTTCCCCGTCCCCGACTGGCCGGGCATCACGTCCGTCGAGATGGTCGAAGCGGCCGGGCGCGGCGAACTCGATTTGCTCTACTGCCTCGGCGGGAATTTTCTCCGCACGTTGCCCGAACCAGAACACGTCCGCACCGCGATGGCGAATGTCCCGCTCCGTGTGCATCAGGACATCATCCTCACCGACCAGATGTTCATTCCGGCGAAGGAAGCCGTGCTGCTTCTCCCCGCGAAGACACGCTACGAGCAGGACGATGGTGGCCACGAAACCACGACGGAGCGGCGCGTGGCGTTCAGCCCGGAGATTCCGCGCCAGGTCGGCGAGGCCAAGGCGGAGTGGAAGATTCTGCGTGAGATGGCTGCAGCGACTTATCCCGAACGCGCCGCCCAGCTCGGCTGCGAAACCGGCTGGCAGATGCGCGAGGAAATCGCACGCGTGGTTCCCTTCTACGACGGCGTGCAGCACCTGAACCAGACTGGCGAAGCCTTCCAATACGGCGGTCCGCACCTCTGCGCGGACGGCAAATTCCCCACAGCTGATGGCAAGGCGCATTTCAAAGCCATCGCCCTTCCTGCTGAACCGGTGAAGTCGTCCGGCGGCACGACTTTCCGCAATCGGCAATCGGCAGTCGGCAGTCGGCAATTCATGGTCTCGACGCGGCGCGGCAAGCAGTTTAACTCGCTCATCTACGCCGAGGTGGACCCGCTCAACGGTGCGCCTCGCGATGCAGTCCTGATGAGTGCCGAGGACGCCGCAGAGCTGCTGCTTATCCACGGTGACCGCGTCACGTTGCGCAACGAGCTTGGCACCTACGCTGCCCGCGTTCACCTCGCGCCCATCGCGAGCGGCAACCTGCAGGTCCACTGGCCTGAGGCGAACCACCTCATCCCGCGTGGCATCGTGGATGCCGGCGGCGGCGTGCCGGATTACAACATGCGGGTGACCGTCGAGAAGGTCTGAAATGAGGAAAGCGCGGGCCATGTGACCCGCGCTTTGCGCATTTTGAAAAATAGCGGCGACGGACGCTACGGGTTCAGCGCCTCGAAGACCTTGCCCACCATCTTCTCAGAGGGCTTGAGCGTCTTTTGTCCCGGCTGCCAGCGAGCAGGGCAGGCTTCAGCGGGATGCGTGTCGAGGTAAGTATTGGCCTTGAGCTTGCGGAGCAGCTCGCCCATGTCGCGACCCACATTGTAAAAGTTGACCTCGGACGTGACGAGTTTGCCGGCCGGACTGATGAGGAACGTGCCACGCAGTGCGAGGCCGGACATTTCATCATAAACTCCGAACATGCGGCTTACTTTGCCGGTGGGGTCGGCAGCCATGGTGTATTTCACGCCTTCAAGGAGCTTCTCGGAATTGCGCCAAGCGAGATGAGCGAACTTGGTGTCCGCCGACACGGACACAATCTTCACCCCCAGCGACTCAATCTCCGCCTGATGGGCCGCGAGATCCGCCAACTCGGTGGGGCAGACGAACGTGAAGTCAGCCGGATAAAACACCAGCACGGTCCACTTGCCTTGAGCCCTTTGCTCAGCCAGGGCGAACTTGCCGAAGACGCCTTCGGCAGGTTCGTAAGTTTCCATGGTGAAATCGGGCACATCCATGCCCACGGATATCAGTCGCTGCGCAGTTTGTTCCATAGTCAGTTTTAGTTGGTTCATGTGGCCAATGGCTGGCCAACAGGTGGTTCAGTAACCGCTTTCGAGCTGAAGTCAACCGCAAGCTCAGTTCGAGATTTGCGCGGCGAGTTCCTCCGCCGGGTAGGTCCAGATTTCCGCCAGCGTGGGATGATAGTGCGGCATCGCCGCCAGTTCGCCGGCCGTCGTGCGCTTCGCCATGGCGGCGACGATCTCGTGGATGAGTTCGCCGCCGCTTGGCCCGACGCATGTGCCGCCGAGGATTTCGCCCGTGCGCGGGTCGGCGAGCAGCTTCACAAAGCCGTCCTTTGCCTCCATCAACAGGGATTTCCCGTGGTCGTTGAACGGGTAGCTCGCCGCGATAAACTCCCGGCCTTGCGCGCGTGCCGCCGCTTCGGTCAGGCCCACGCTCGCGACCTGCGGGTCCGTGAAAACCACGCTGATGAGCAGCCGGTAATCCATCATGCGCGCCGGACGCGCGCCGAGGATGGTGTGCGCGGCTGTCTCACCCTGCTGGATGGCGATGTGGACAATCTCGTGCGGTCCGGTGCAATCACCGGCGGCAAAGATGTGCGGAGCAGAGCTGCGCATCTGAACGTCGGTCACGACGCGTCCGGCCGCATCAAGCGTGACTCCGGCGGCGGGCAGGTTGAGGCGGCTGGTGTTCGGGGAGCGGCCGAGCCCGTGGAAGACTTCCTCCGCGCTCACGGTGCGGGTCTGGCCGGCATGCTCGAAGGTGAGGTGCTTCAAGCCGCCTTCCGCCCGCGCGTCCAGCAGCCGTGTGCCGGTGAACAGCTCAATGCCTTCACGGCGGAAAACATTTTCCACCACCTCGGCGGCGTCCGGGTCAAAGTCCCGCAACAAATGCGCGCTGCGTTGGAGCAACGTCACCCGCACGCCGAAGCGTGCGAAGAACTGCGCGAACTCCACCGCCACCGCACCGCCGCCAAGCACGATGAGCGACTTGGGCAGCCGTTCGAGCTTCATCGCGTCGTCGCTGGTCAGGTATCCGATGGTTGAGAGTTGCGGGAGCGGCGGCGTGGACACAGTGGAGCCGGTGCTGAGAACAAAGTGCGCGCTCGTGAGCCGCTGGCCGTTGTCCAGCTCGACCGTGTGTGGGTCAACGAAGCGGGCGTGGGCACGGATGAACTGGAAACGTCCGCCCTCCAGTTGCCCCCGTCGGTAACCGGCGAAGTCGGCAATCATCGCGTTCTTGCGCGCCATGACCTGGGCGAAGTCGAACCGCACTTCCGGCACTTGAATCCCCCACGTTGCGGCGTGCTCGGCAAGGTGCTTCACCTCCGCCGCGTAAAGCAGCGCCTTGGTAGGCATGCAGCCGCGTAGAATGCACAGTCCGCCGACTTCCTTGCCACCTTCGATGACCGCCGTCCGTAGTCCGCTGCGGGCCGTCGCACTGGCCGCCGCATAGCCCGCACTGCCACCACCGATCACCACCACATCAAAGTCAGGACTGCTGTGCGAACTCATGTCACGAGGCTGGAGGGCGGGCGGAAATAATTCAACGCTGGAGCCCGCTACTTCCGCTTTGGTTTCAGCATCTGCTGCACCCGGGCATTTTCCTTTTCAAGCGCGGCGGGCGGGATGGTCATAGGCGTGAAGGGATAGCGCGTGAGCTTCTCCTCCGGCGAGATTGTGCGCAGACGCAGATTGCGAAACCACACGTCCGCGCCGTGGTCCTGCAACCGCAGGAACGCGCCGCGCGCCGCGAGGTTTGCGCCGCGGATGCGCAGCAGCTCGATCTCCTTCGCCCACTTCGGATCGGTGTAATCGAAGTCAATGACCGCCTCGCCGTTGAGCCAGTGCTGAATCACCGTGCCCTTGCCGACAACGCGGCCTTCGTTCCACTCGCCCAGCGCGCGCGTCGCGTCCTTGGACGGGGCCATGCAGAAGAAGAGCGACGCGGCGGCCTGGCGCGGGTTCTCGCCGTAGGGGCTGTTGACGTTGTCGAGCACCTGATACTCGTATTGGCCGGGCCGGTAATAGACGCCGCTGTTGCAGCCCTTCGACACCTTCCACTCGAAACGCAGTTCGAAGTCGTTGGGAATCTCCTTCACCTTCCACGTCAGGTCGCCGCCCTTGTCCTTGCGGTAGAATGCGCCGTCCGCGATGACCCAATTTCCCTTCTGCTCCCAGCCGGTGAACGACTGGCCATCGAAGAGCGCCTCAAAACCAAGGCGCTGTTCCTCCGCGCTCAAGGCGGCGGTTGCGGCGGTCGAAGCAGCGGGCTTTGCCTCGGAACGCGGAGCGGCAGCGCTCTGCGTGACGCGCGACACAATGACTTCCTTCGCTCGGCGCGAGATGGAGTAGAGCAAGTTGGTCTCGACCGGGTCCCAGCAGAACGCCTGGCCTTCCGCGCTGATGGTGATGGTGGCCTGCCATTCGAGCACCGCGCCGGTCGCCGGGAAGCCGAGCAGGTAAAGCTCCTTCGCGTCGTGTCCCGTGACGAACAGCCGTCCGCCCGGCCCATAGCCGCCACCCGACGCGCTGCTGCCCGCGAAGCGCTGAATCAGCTCCGCCGGGAACGACCAGCTCCCGAGCTGTTTCCAGCCCGCGTCGAAACGCTGCACCACGGTCCGCGCCGGGTCGCTTGTGGACTTGTAGTGCGCGAAGCACGCGAGCCAGCCCTCGTCGCGCGGCAACGCCCATGTGAGCGATCCGGGCGGCTGCGCGAAATCAATCGAGCCAACCGGCTGCATCGTCGCCGTGTCCCAAATCTCGACCGAGCTTTGCTCCGGCAGTTTGGGGAAGTTCGAGTGCGCGCAGTAGAGCCGGCCGTTGAACACGACGCCCGCGTTGAGATGCTTGATGCGTCCGTCTTTCCCGCCGTCCCAACCGGCCACGCGCACGCCGGTGTCTTTCCGGTATTTGCCGAGCGCGTGATTGTCGATAGCGTAGAAAAACTCCGCGTCCACCGCGACACCCTGGTTCGCCTCCGCTGCCTTGAACCGCCGCAACTCCTCGTGCCGCCACCCGCCCGCGCCAGGTATGGCGGCGATGGATTGGCCGCAAAGAATGCAAAGGAGCGCAAGGAGGGCGCTTGTTTGGGTGCGGTTCATCGCGGGCGACTTCGTATCACTTGGTGCGGCCCGCTTCACCAAACAGCGGAATCCGCCCCTCCACGCCCACGCCCCACGGCTGCACGCCGAGCGGCACCGCGCCGATGTGTGGCGTATCCTTGTAGGCCGCGTGCACGGGCTCGGGCCACTCGGTCGGCAGGCGTTGGCCACCGCTCAAGGCCGGGCTGCCGGGCTGGAGCCGCAGGTCAACGGACGCGGGGGCATCGGCGGTCAGGCTGACGAACTTCGGGTCGGCCACGCGGTCGTGCGTGGTCAGGCCCGGCTCGTAGAACTTCTTGCTGGCGGTGAAGAGCGGCGAGGCGCGGAACTTCGCGAACGGGTCGCCGGTGAGCGCCGGGCCGTCCTTTACGCCCCACAGGAGGTTGCCGCCCTCGCGCACGTTGCCCGGTTCCTTGATGCCCGCGAAGCCGGTGCCGGGCACCTTCTCGATTTGCACGAACAGGTTGTTGAACACGTCGCGCTCCGTATGCCGCAGCCCTTGCGCGCCGAGGCCGAAGAGGAAGTAGTCGCGGTAGGTCGGCGTGCGGCGGAGGAAGGTGTTGTGATAGACGTGCATCACAGGCCAGACGGGCGAGCCGTGGTCGCTGGCGAGGTGGCCCTCGTGGCGGAGGAACGCGCCGGTCGGGTCCGGCTGCGCGGGCGACTGGTAATAAACCCCCGCGCGGAAATCGAAGACGTTGCGGAAGATGAACACGCCGGCTTTCGGGTCGTGGTCGAGCGGCGACTCGTCCTTCTCGATTTCGTGCTGCTGGAACACGCCGAGGCACGCACCGATGCGGTTCTGGTGGATGTAAATCGTGTGGCTGCGCAGCTTCGGGCCGCACTCCAGGCCGTCGTCGTTGAAGTTGTCCACGAAGTTGTGGTGGAACTGGAGGTTCTTCGCGTAGCGCAGGAAGGCGAAGTCGTGGTCGTCGGTGAACTCGCAGTGGGAGAACTCCAGGTTCTCGTTCCCGGGCTGGTCGTTGCGCAGCACGATTTGATACGAGGCTGTGCCGCGATACTTCATGTGCGCGCGGCCCGTCCACGGCGCGGCGTTGCCGCGAAACGCCGAGTGCGTCACGCGGATGTTCTGCGAGGCGTTCACCAGCAGCGCCGGGAACCCGCCGAAGACCGTGACGTGGTCCAGCTCGATATGCTGCGAGCCATAGACGTGAATCATCGGGCTGCCGGTCGCACCGCGCAGGACGAGGCCGTGGAGGCGCACATGCTGCACGCCGTTCACGCGCAGCACGTCGTCACCGAAGCCCAGCGCGACGACCAGCGGCAACTTGCGCGGGTCCGTCTCGCCGCGATACGCACGTTCGCCGAGGCCTGGCAGTTTTGTCGGTGCGAGCCGGATGTGGATGCGCCCGGTCTGCCGGTTGAACCACAGCCCCGGCCCGCAGTAGAAGCCCGTGTCCTTGTCCTTCTTGCCGCCTATCCAGAACTCATTCGTCGCGCGGAGGTCGAGCAAGTTGCGATAGCCATGCAGCGGCACCATCGAATCCGCGAATGCACCGAGCGCGAGCGGCCGCTCCTCCTCGTTGCCCCACATCGGCTCCCACGACGCGGGGAGAAACTGCGTCGGCGCACGACGGGCGTCCGCTCCGAAATACGTTTTGGCCGAAACAAACTCGCCCTCCGTGCCGCCTGCGACCGGCTCCCAACTCGTCGCCGGGCTGTCGTGAAACTCGCGCAGCCCGCCGTCAATCACCGCCAGTTCGCCGGGGAACGACGCGATGGTGATGGGTGCGTTCGTCGTGCCGGAGCGGGTGAGCGCGACCTTTTCGTAGTAAGTGCCGCCGCGCAGATAGAGCGTGTCACCGGGCCGCAACTGCCGCGTCGCGTGGGCCAGCGACTTCCACGGCGCGGCCTGTGAACCGGTGTTCGCGTCGTTGCCGTGTGCCGCGTTCACGAAGTGTTTCGGTCCGGCAGCGAGCGGGGTGTTGACCGCCTGTGGCAGTGGACGCATCGGCGGATTCGAACGAAAGGCTTGGGCAGGCAACTGGCTCGTGCCTGAGTTCAGGCAGAGAACTGCAAGCAGCGGGAGCAACGGAGGGAACTTCATGGCTCAATTGCTACCAGCCTCGGTGAGCCACTCCAAATTGAAGCGGGCGAGGCGCAGGGATTGATAGGCACCTTTCTCGCCGCCTTCGTAGAGGCAGAGCACCATACCGTCGGGCAGACGCGCGAGGGTGGAGTAGGCGGACGGGCCTTCGTGCAGGCGTCTGGCGAGAGGCCAAGTGTTGCCGTCGTCCGTGCTGCTGCGGACGGTCAGGCGCACGCGCGCGCCGCTGGGCTTGCCGTCCTTCGGCTCGGGCGGGAAAGGATTGCTGAAGAGCAGGCGCTTGTCGTCATGGCGCAGGAGGCTGCCCTGGCATTTTGGACACGGAAGCTGCTTCTCGTGCGTGATGGTGCTCCACGTCGCGCTGCCGTCGGTGCTGGTGGCGATGCCGCGCAAGCCCTGCCAGCCACCTTGCATCCGCGTGTTGACGAGCAGGGATCCGTCCGCGCGCTCGATGACCTGGCACTCGTTGCCACCGGCGGAAATGGGCGCGCTGATCTGCCACGTTGCGCCACCGTCATCGCTGAACATCATGTGCGAGTTCCATTCGAGCTGCTTGCCGGCGAGCGTGCGCTTGTGGTCGCTGGGAATGACGAGCCGGCCCTGGTGCGGCCCGCGCGTGAGTTGGATGCCGATTCCCGGCCCGGTGGCGACCCAGTCCCAATCCGGCTTCATCGTGGTGGCGCTGAGGTTGCGCGGCGTGGACCAAGTCACTCCGTCGTCCGTGCTGGACGTGATGAACACCGCCTTGTTGTCGCGAGTGAACGGGAGCCAGACGGTGCCGGTCTTCGCGTCCACGACGGGACAGGGGTTGCCAATGGTGATTTTCGCGTCGCCGCCTTCCTCCTGGACGATGCGGTGCGGCGACCAGGTGCGTCCGCCATCCGTGCTGCGCTTCATGATGAGGTCCACGTCGCCGTGATCGCCGGAGCCGGTCTTGCGGCCTTCGCAGAACGCGAGCACGGAGCCCTTCGCAGTCACAAGCAGCGCCGGGATGCGATAGGTGTGGTAGCCGTCCTGCCCGGCGGTCCAAAGAGCCGATTGTTCGAGGAAGGCCGGCGCGGCAGGGACACGGGTAGCCGCCAAGAGGAGAGCACTCAGCAGGATTAAGCTGGCGGCTTTCGATGCTTGATGGAGGCAGTGGGCGGCGACTGCGAGTCGTCGGCATAGGGTGTGGAAAGCAGTGTGATTCATGGGGAGGAAACTTCAGCTTCTTACTTACGCGACACAAAGCCCGCCATCTTCAAGGCCGCAAACCAAGCCTCCGCCATCTTCGCCATGCCGGCCTGGTTTGGGTGGACGCCGTCGGGCAGCAGATCGTCGGTCGTGAGAGCGGCATGCAGGTCCACCAGGGTGATACGATGGCCCGCCGCCTTTTGCGCCGCGACCACGCTGGGCAGCGAGGCGTTGTAATCGGCGACTTTTTCCCAGCCAGCACGCGGGGCCTTCTGCGGCAGGATTGTGCCCACGAACAGATGCGCGGTGCTTTGCTGGCCGATGACGCGGATGAGCTGGTCCCGCGCGGGTGCGTCGAACCCGTTCGCCCCGGACAACAGCAGGATCACCTCAGGCTGGTGCTGGCGCAGGACTTCGGCAATGCCGGGCACGACAACTTCCTTCACCCCGAGCGATTCCAGCACGTCACGCGGCGTCGGCACTTTGCCCCCGGACAAAATCAGCCGGTTGCTGAAACCGGCGAGGCCGTGATGGTCGGGGTCGAAGGCGGAATCCACCTTCCCGTCCTTGCCGAAGCTGTAATACCTCAACGCGCCGACGAAATCGAAGCTTTGGCCGGCGGCGCGCAGCTTGTCTTGAAGCACCTTCCGCCAGCCGCCGCCCTCGGGGCTGGGGAGGCCCATCACCTCGCCCTTGAACGGACCAGTCTCGTGGCGGGCCAGATACGATCCGCGCGTGATGGAGTCGCCGGCGGGCAGGATGCGCAGCGGGTGACCGGCCGGTTCCGCAGCGAAGGCTGGCAGCGCCAGCACCAGCGAAGTTGCGAGCGACCAACTCGCATGTCGCAGGAAGCTCATTTCTTTCCCGTCCCCTTGCCGGGCAGCGCATCTTTGCCATCCGTGAGCCATTCCAGATTGAAGCGGGCGATGGTCAGTGAGCCCGTGCGGTAGATGTCCTTCCCGTCGGTGCTGCCGCGCTCGTAGAAGAGGAGAATCGTCCCGTCGTTCGCTACGGCGAGGTCGCTGTAGCCGCTGAAGCCGGGCTCGACCGTCTTGCTCACCGGCCACCTCGCGGACTCATCGTAGCTCAATTTAACGGAGACGTTCTTGCGGTCGCGGCCCTTGCCCGGCGCGGCCTTGCCATCGGCACGATCAAGGTTGTGCGGGTTCGAGAAGAGCAGGCGGTGCTTGTCGCTCGCGGGGGCTTCGCTGAGACGGACCATGCCGGCCATGCAGATGGGTTCGAGCAGTTGGTCGTGAAACTGCGGCTTGCTCCAGCCCGTCGCGCCATCACGGCTGGTGGTGAGCAGCCGGCGATTCGCCTTGGACTCAGTTCGCATGTTCAGCAGCACGCGGCCGTCGGCAAGTTGCACGGCGCAGGTCTCGTTCGGGATGTTCCAGTCGCCCTCGTTCGGGCCGGCGATTTCACCGCGCACCCAGGTGCGCCCGAGGTCGTCGCTGTAAATGACTGATGTGACCGAAGGCCGGTGCGCGTGCCCGCCCGTGCCGAGCGAGAGCCACACGGGCACAACCAACCGGCCGGTCTTGAGCTGAATGCCGTGGCCGGGGCCAGTGGCGAGCACCTTCCAGTCATACTCGGGGCGGAACTTGTCGAACGCTGCGGTGATCTCCACCGGCTTGCTGAAGGTCACTCCATCGTCGTCCGTGCGCAGGTAGAAGCAGCGCGCGTATTCGAGGCAGAAGAGGAAATGCACCGCACCGTTGGAGTCGGGGATGGCAACGGGGTTGTTGTAGGTTACTTCGCCGGGCGTCGCGAGCTTCTGCGCGAGCGCGACGGGGTTTTTGGATTTCGGACCGGTCACGTGGGCGATGTTGGTGCGCGCGCCCCAGGTCTTGCCGCCATCGGTCGAGCGCCGCAGCAGGATGTCAATGGTGCCCCAGTCGCCCCGGTCGCTTTTGCGCGCCTCGCAATATGCCAGCACCGTGCCGCGCTTTGTGGTCACGATGCCGGGGATGCGATAGAGCGCGTAGTTTTCCTTGCCGGCCTCGAAGACATCAACCTTGTCGAGGAATGGTTCGGCGGTTTGGACGAAGCGTGACGACGCGGTCAGAAACACGGTCGTGAGCAGCGCTAGCAACGGAAGGCGGCACAGGTTCATGCAGAGGAGTAAATTCCAGCCGCTTCTGCCTGTCATCCCGAATCCACCGGGTAAGTTCATTTTCAACGCCACCACTGCTCCAGCACAGGTTCGAGTTGCTGGGTGACTGATTCTCGCGGGAGCCAGCCAGCAGGACGAAAGCCCGTCCTGAAAAACACAGGTGCCAACGTCAACCCCGGTGGGTGACAAGGAAGGTGAATGGACACTTCATCCACGGTCGCCTCCCGTGGGTAGTCCGAGGCAGATCAACAGGGCGGGAGTTTCCCGCAGGGCATCAAGCCGCAGCCTTCGCCGCTGCGAGGTCGCTGCGGCGCGCGGCCATGCTCTTGAAGAACTCGTAGCCTTCGCGGAGACGGCGGACGCAGACGTCCTTGTCCTCGAGCATGGTCTTGATGATGCGGAGAATCGGCTTCGGGCGGAGGTAGTAGCTGCGGTAGAAGCGCTCCACGTCCTCGAAGATTTGCTCCTTCGAGAGGCCGGGATATTCGAGCGTGGACTGCTGGAGGCCGTCGTTCTCGATGAGGTCGGTCTTGTCCTTCTTCACGAACCAGCCGTTGAGCTTGGCTTGCTCGTAAAGCTCCGTGCCGGGATACGGCGCTGCAAGCGAGACCTGAAGGCTGAAGACGTCCAGTTCCTTTGCGAAGTTGATGGTCTGCTCGATGGTTTCCTTCGTCTCGACCGGCAGGCCGAGGATGAAGGTGCCGTGGATGACGACACCGGCCTTGTGGCAGTCCTTGGTGAAGCGGCGCATCTCGTCGGTGGTCACGCCCTTTTTGATGCGTGTGAGGGTCTCGTCGTTGCCGCTCTCGTAGCCGACGAGGAAGAGGCGGAGGCCGTTGTCCTTGAAGCTCTTGATGGTGTCGTAGTCGAGGTTCGCGCGGCTGTTGCAGCTCCAGTCCACGCCGAGCGGGCCGAGCTTCTTCGCGATTTCGCGGGCGCGGGGGAGGTTGGCGGTGAAGGTGTCGTCATCGAAGAAGAACTCGCGCACCTGCGGGAAGATTTTCTTCATGTAGGCCATCTCGTCGGCGACGTTCTGCGCGCTGCGGACGCGATACTTGTGCCCGCCGATGGTCTGCGGCCAGAGGCAGAAGGTGCACTGGGCCGGGCAGCCGCGGCCCGTATACATCGAGACGTAGGGATGCTGGAGGTAGCCGATGAAATACTTCTCAATCTCGAGGTCGCGCTTGTAAACGTCGGCGACCCACGGGAGCGAGTCCATGTCGGCAATCATCTCGCGCTCGGGGTTGTGTTTGATTTTGCCTTCGCTGTCCTTGAAGGAGAGGCCCTTGATGGTCGCGAGGTCGCGGCCTTCGGCGACTTCCTTGCAGGTGAAGTCGAACTCCTTGCGCGCGACCCAGTCAATGGCCCACGAGGCCTTGAGCGTCTCGGTGGGCAGCACCATGGCGTGCGCGCCGACGAAGCCAATCTTCGTGCCGGGCTTCTGCTGCTTGATGGCCTCGGCGACCTTGCAGTCGTTCTTCAGCGACGGCGTGGAGGTGTTGATGATGACGTGGTCGAAGTTCTTCGCGATGGCGAGGCACTTGGCCATGTCAATGTGATGGGGCGGGCAGTCAAGAAGCCGGCTGCCGGGCACGAGCGCGGCCGGTTGCGCGAGCCACGTGGGATACCAGTAGCTCGTGACTTCGCGCGTGGCCTGGTAGCGCGCGCCGGCGCCGCCGTCAAAGCCGTCGAAGGAGGGAGGGGAGAGGAAGAGTGCGCTCATGAAAACTTATCCGACTAGTTTGTTGTAATCTTCGTGGGTGCCAATCCAGACCCATTCAATCGTGTCACCGACGCGGTGACCGATGGCGCGGTAATGCTCGCCGATTCTCACCGAGAACCGGTCGCCGCCGCCTTTCAATCGCTTGAACTGAAGCGATGGGTGTTGATGGTTTTGCTGCCACAGTTGGTAATTCTTTCGGGCGAGCGCTTGAATGCTGGCCGGCAAGTCGGAATATGCCTGCCAGAAGCGCCGCGTGGCCCGCGACTTCATTTGGGCCATTCCTTCAAATGCCCTTCGCGACGCTCCGTCTCGGCCTCGCGGAAAAGAAAATCCAGTTTCCCGGTGGCCGCATCCGCATCCATCTGCTCGTCCCAAACCTTCGCTTCGCGCACGGCAAGCCACGCGGCCAACACAGACTGTTCCCGCGCGGGGAGCTGCTCTATGGCGTGCTCAATTTCGAGAAGCGTGCTCATTCCGCCTTCGTCGTCACCGTGCCGTTCGCTTTGATTTTCGCGAGCAAGTCGTCGCGTTGGGAAGTGTCCCCCGTGCCGCAACCGCCGCCGGTGGCCGGGGCGTGAGTGTGTTCCTCTTCCTTGCGCGTGAAAGCTCCGCGCGCGCTGGCGGCGGGGTTGATGGCGGCCTTGGCCTCGGCGAGGTGGCCTTTGCCAATGGTCACGCCGTTGAAGGCGCGTTTCTCTAGGTCGGCGCTGGCGGGATACGGCTTCGGCTTCGCACCGAAGTTGTATTTCATGTTAATCCACGTGTCGCGCGGCTTGTTGCTCAACGCGCCGCTCGGGTCGTAGCCGCAGTGGACCATGCAGTGCTCGCAGCGCGAGTCGCGCGCGACACCGTCCACCACGCCGTAATTCTCCCACTTCACCGTGCCGAGCATCTCGCCGTAGGTCGGGTAGTGGCCGTCAGTCATCAAGTAGCACGGCGCCTTCCAGCCCTTCACGTTGTAGGTCGGGATGGCCCACGCGGTGCAGGTCAGTTCGCGCTTGCCGGCAAGGAATTCCTGATACACTGGCGTGCCGAAGATGGTGAAGAGCTGGCCCCACTCCTCAATCTTCGCGAACTTCTTCCGCGTCATGTCGCGCGTGAGGAAGAACTCCTTCGGGTCGCGGCCGAGGCGCTTGACCATGTCCTTCTTCGCGGCGTCGTAGTCGTAGCCGGGGGAAATCGTGTGGCCGTCCACGTCGAGCGAGGAGAGGAACTTGAACATGTCCTCAATTTCCTGCACGTCGGTCTCCTTGTAAACGGTCGTGTTTGTCGCCGTCTGGTAGCCGAGAATTTTCGCCATCTTAATGGCGGCAACGCACTCCTTGAAGACGCCTTCGCGCTCGACGATGAGGTCGTGGGTGAACTCCAGTCCGTCCACATGGACGTTCCAATACATCCACTTGGTCGGTCGGATGACGACTTTCGCCTTGGCGGCGGCATCGGCGTTGCGGATGGCTTCGGCCTCCTTCTCGGTCACGAGCTTTTCCGCAACCAGTTGCTGGAGCTTCGGCTCCATATCCGGCGTGAAGACGGCGGCCATGTAGTCGCGCATCTTTTTCCGCATGAACATGCCGTTCGTGCAGATGTAAATGATGCGGCCCTGCTCGCGCAGCCCGGCGACGAGCTCCTCAATCTTCGGGTAAATCAGCGGTTCGCCGCCGCAGATGGACACCATCGGCGCGTCGCAATCCTGTGCGGCGGCGAGGCACTGCTCCAGCGGCACCATGTCCTTGAGGCTGGTGGAATACTCGCGGATGCGTCCGCAGCCGGTGCAGGTGAGGTTGCAGGTGTGCAACGGCTCGAGTTGCAGCACCATGGCGAACTTGGGCGTCTTGCGCAGCTTGTGCTTGACGATGTGACGGGCGATTTTGACCGTCAGCGCGAGGGGGAAGCGCATAACAATGACTGGATTACTGGACTGAAGCGATTTGCGGCACCGGCACCCGCGTCAGGTCAAGGCGTTCGGTGGGACTCTTTGGCGTGGGCGTTTGAATCAGGCCGGGCAGCAGGAACATCCCGGGCGACACAGATTGCGAAGTATGGATGCTACTGCAGCCACCCACCCAGAGCGCGAGCACGGGGAGGATTGCCAACAGCGGTCGTTTCCAACTAAAACGCATCGCAGCACTATATGGAGCCGGGCGAAAACATGGCAATGCTTTATTCCGGGTCAACGAAGGCCTCTGACTGGGGCCGGTTGGGGGCCTTGGTCGGGCTGATTGCGCTGCTGAACGCGTCCGCGCCCCTGTGTGCCGCACCGCCTCCCAAGCAGCCCGCTGACATCCCCATGCCGACGCTGTCGGCCCAGTTTGCCGATTCCGCGCAGGTGAAGCTCATCTCCGCCCGAAAGCGGTTTCAGGCGGATACCAACAGCATCCCGGCGGCGTGGGCGCTGGGCGAGGCCTGCTTCTGGCGGGCGGAGTTCGCGACCAATGCCACCGAGCGCACCCAGCTCGCCAACGAGGGCATCGCCGTCTGTCGCGCCGTGACGCTTCGGTCGCCCACCGTGCCGGAAGGGCACTACTACCTCGCGATGAACCTCGGCCAGCTTGCCCGAACCAAATGGTTCGAGGCCCTTGGCCTGGTCAAGGATCTCGAAATGAGCCTGAACCTCGCCAGCGGAATGCAGCCGCGCCTCGACCACGCCGGCCCCGACCGATGCCTTGGCCTGCTCTACCGCGACGCCCCCGGCTGGCCCCTCAGCGTCGGCAGCAAGTCCAAGGCCCGTCAGCACCTGCTCAAATCTGTCGCGCTCGCCCCGGAGTTTCCTGAAAACCACCTCATCCTGGTGGAAACCTGGCTCCAGTGGCGCGAGAAGAAGACCTTGCAGCGCGACCTCGACACCCTTGCTCAACTGCTCCCCAAAGCCCGCGCCCAACTCACCGGCGAGGCATGGGCGGCCCATTGGGATGACTGGGATCGCCGCTGGCAGTTCATCCAGGCAGAGGCAGCCAAGCTCTTGCGCAAATAGTAACGGGCAATCCGCTCCGCCGACCACTCATCACTCATCAACGGTTTGATGTGATAACGTCCTCAAAATGTCGGTGGGCGGACAGCCGTTGTCCCACCTGGTGACGTAGCTTGTGCCCGTGCGACAGCCATACTCACAAAACGACCGCCCAGCCGGAAGGGGGCATTCGGATCCCGTCCTGACTGAACTGGAAGGCTACAACGAGCTGGGAATGAAAAAGGATGCGGTGCGCTTGGCCAAGCGCCTCCTTCGTGTTCACGACATCACGGATGTTCAGTTCAAGGCAGCGTTGCAAACACTTCTGTCGCTGGATGCACGACTCAAGCCATCCCGGGCCGGCATTGAGAAAGCATACGCCCGCTTGAGCGCGAAGGCTCAACGCCGCGTGCGGTTCTGGATGCTTTCATACCACCACTCAACGAAGAATTACCTCGCGGCCAAGCAATTCATTCCCAAGCGCTTCAATGGCCCTCTGGGACTCATAGAACTGGCCTTTGCCTGGGATGTCTGGAGCGGGTTGGACGACAAGAAGTCGTTGCAGAAGCACTTCAAGATTATGACAGCCGGTGCGGACGCCGCCTCCGATCCCTTCACACATAGCGTGTTGCTCGCAAGCCTCGGTGACTACTTCCTCCGGACGGGAGAGTGGCGGCTGGCGGCGGAGAGTTATCGGGAGATTCCGGTGGAGTTTGTCAACGCGCACCAAGCCGTGCTCGGCCCTGTGCTCGCAATTTATGGTGAACTGCTCGCCGCCTGCGCGGCCGCCCACAAAACCCTCGCCCTGTTCAAGACTCATCATGAACTGCAAGTCGAAGTGCCATTAGTGGGCAATCTGGTCTGGCAGAACCGTGACATCGAAAAGCAGTTGAACGCCCTGCAACACGGCCTGCGACGGCTGCTTGGCAAGAAGCGGCTGAAGGAACTCGGCGCTTTACCCTCGCAGTGAGGGGCAACTAGACACCACCACCATTTTATCGCCTCCGGGGTCTTGTCCTCGCCCTTGCAGTGGCTCCATCCGAGATAGCTGACTTCCCTGCGCGGCCCGGAAGCACGCAGCGCACCGGTGCCAAGCGGGAATTGAAGCGACCACAGTGTTGTTCGAAGAGAGCGATGCCGAAGTTGCGATTGCAGGAGATGGGACTTCTCGCTCGCCCCGCTGGTGGCTAACTTGCCTCCCGTGCAAAATCCATTCTCCCGACTTAAACACTATCGTCCGGGTGAAAACGACTCCAAGGAGAACCACGCCACAGAGTCGCTCGCCGCGTGCCTCGTTTTGAGCGAGGATTTCCGCGAAATCTTCATCGCCTTCCTGTTTGGAGGAGCTGACAGGGTGCCTGAACAGTTGGCGAAAAATGACGCGGAAATTGAGGTTGAAACTCAGCACTCCACCGACGAGGGCAAGTTTCTCGACATCTTACTCACCGCCGAAGGCTACGCTGTGGTTGTTGAAGTAAAAGTTGGAGCGAGCGAGACCGAAGCCCAGCTCGATAACTACGAACATTGGCTCCAAGAGCACTACCGGAAATGGAGCCTTTTCACCTTGGTGCAGCGGGATGCACCGTTCCAACACCGAAGTGCACA
>CAIPBN010000835.1 GCA_903863315.1 uncultured Verrucomicrobiota bacterium
CCCAAACCTCGGTGCCTGTGCCGGTGTATTTCGCCACGAAGATGCGGCCGGCGTTCGTCACCGGCATCCCCGCGAAGGTGTCCAGCACCGAGCGGCCGGTCACCAGCACATTGCCCGCACTGTCCACCGCCACGGCGGTGCCCTCGTCATGCGTGAACTCCACGCCTGCGCTGCGTGCCCAGACGAGCGTGCCGGCGGAATCATACTGCGCGAGGAACACGTCGGCATACGAGGTCGGGCTGGTGTTGGTCAGCGACGTGCCGCCGTTGAAGCTCGCCTCGCCCTCGTAGGCCCCCGTCACGTAGCAGTTGCCCAGCGCGTCCACGGCGATGCCTTTGGCCGTGTCGTAACCGGGACCACCCGCGCGCCGCGCCCACAAAAACTGGCCGCTGCTGTTCTGCTTCGTGATGAAGATGTCCGTGTTGCCCGCGCTGACGAGCGTGTTCGTGCCGAAGGTGGCCGTGCCGTTGAAGTAACCCGCCACGTAACTGTTTCCCGCCGCGTCCACGGCGATGGCGTTGCCCACGTCCGAACCGCCGCCGCCGCCCGTGGCCGCCCATGGCACCACCACGCTCAACGGCAACACCGTCAACCGCGCCGCGCTGCTCGTGGCCGAGCCGAGACTGTTGCTGACCACGACGGAATAAAGCCCCTCGTGCGACGGCGTGACCGCGCCGATGCTGAAGCTCATGCCGGTGGCACCGGGGATGTTCGTTCCGTTCAGCAGCCATTGGTAAGTGAAGGGCGTGTCCCCCAGAGCAATCACAGAGAAATTAACCGTGGCTGCGGCGTTCACCACGCGCGTTTCCGGCGGCGAGATGATGATGGGGGCGGAGTGGACCACCAGCATCGCGTTTGAACTGATGGCCACGCCGGCAAGATTGGAAAGGATCACGGAATAAAGTCCCGCCGCCCTAACCGAGATGGCGTCGAGCGTCAGCGTGTTCGTCGCGGCCCCGCCCACGTTCGTGCCGTTGAGCTGCCACTGGTAGGTGAAGGGGACGGAGCCCTCCGCCTCCACCGCGAAGCTCACCGAATCCCCCGCCAGACCGTTCGTGTCAACGGGCTGCAACGTGATCACCGGGGGCCGGAGCACTTCCAGCGTGCCCGGGGCACTGGTGACGGTGCCGTGGATGTTCCCCACCAGCACGGTGTAGCTGCCATCGTCGGCAGTCTGCACGTTGGTCAAGGTGAGCGTCGAAGTATTGGCCCCGGGGATGTTGAAGCCGAAACGCCGCCACTGGTAGGTGAAGGGGCCGGGGGCGTTGGTGTTGGTCGAGAGCCCCACCGTGAAGGTGACGTTGGTGCCGGGCAACACGCGGAAGCTCTGCGGCGGGTCGATGATGGTCGGGGTCAGGGAAGGCGGAGGCGGGAGGACGACCGCCGCTATGTCAGTCAGGACGTCCGCACCCAAACCGATGTAAAAGATGAAGGTGGTGCCCCGCCCGGGTGCCAGCGTGCCCACATCCGCAGTCATGGCGATGGTTCGGTCCTCGGTGACCGCGCTTCCCTTGGGCAGGGGAATATCCCAACGGTTGGAGTTGTAAATGGTATTAGCTGGCGGGGGAAAATTGCCGCCCCGAAATACCACGGCGCGCGGATCAACGGAATACAGCACCAAGTCCGCGACCGTGGACGATAACGTGGATCTGGCCTGCACCACCGCCTTGCGATCGCCTGCGGCGAAGGTGTTCGTGATGGTGTTGACAGTTGGATAACCGCCGTTGATGTCGACCGTGTTGTCCGGATCCACGTCCCACATGTAACGCACGCTATCCAGCGGCACCGACCCCACGTTGGTCAGGCCGATTTCCATTTTGAAAAACTTTTGCGTAGCCCCGAAGGAGATGCGCTGCACGATTTGCAGCCTGCCGCCTAGCACTCCGGTGGTGATGACCGAGAGGTTCGTGCCCGCTGAAACATTGACCACGCTGACCGGGCGTATGTCGTCCGTGCTGCTCCTGTTGTTGATGCCGCTCGTGACCACGCCGGCGATCTTATATCCAGCCGCCCAGGCCACGTAGGGCGTGCCCGGCAGGAAGTAATCGAAGCTCTCCGCGGTGCCGACGCCGAACCCGTCCAGATCGGTGCTCATGCCGATGTCCTGCCGATTCGTTGTGCCAATAAAGCCAGCCGGCTGGACTCCGCCCTTGGAGCCGAAGCTGCCGCCGGAGTTGATGCCCAGCTCTAGGAAGTTGCCGCCAATGAAAACGTCACTCCCCAGCGTGACGCTGCGAGCGCCAGGCAACTGGCTGTAGGCCATCGACGCGGTGAACAGACTCAGGACGAGCGTGAGCAGGTGGAGACACTGAAACGGACGCGGAGGGATGATCATGGTTGAGGAATCGGATTCATCTGAAGTGTAGAACGATGTCGCCAAGCCGGCATTCATCGTGTGGGTTTCGCACCAATATCGATCTCCCTGAGCTCCTGAGTTGGATAGGGTGGCTGTAGATCAAATGCGACAGTGCGTTCGCCGCGGCTAGCGGCGCGTCAGGGTTGGCTCGGAGCCTTTCCGGAAAAGACAGTCGGCTTGGGTTGTCCATGGCGACGAATTAATCGCGGGTTGAACATTGCAGGTGCACGGCGGGAACGAAAACCTTTTCAAACACGTCGCCTTTCTCATGCAATTCAATCCTCTGCACTGTGGTTGGCCTCAAGGTGCCTAAGACGTCGCGGAATTCGAGAACGTTATGTCAATTTCACCATCGGCGATGACGGGCTTCTCAATGAGCGGAAGTTGGGATCAGCCGCTCGGGCCGAACCTGCAAGCCGAACGGTGGCAGCTTCCCCTGCATGGCTCCACAAAGCCCGCCTGCGCTCACTCCACCCGCACTCGCAGAAAGATGTTTCCGCCCTCGCTGTTGGTCAGAAAACGCACGCCGCTTTGCCCGGGGAACGTGTAGAGCACCGCCCAGTTTGTTGTCGCCAGCGCGGAGGCGATCTCCAACTGGTGCGAGCGCCCCGGCTGTGAATGGACGCCCACAACAACGTTGCCGCTGGTCTGGGAGGCGTTCGTCAGCGCCACGTTGGTCGCCAGCGGCGGGTTCGTGAACGAGAGCAGGAGCGCGTTAGCAATGGCGTCCGCCGCCTGGGTGCGGAGGAGCGCGTTGGTGCGCACCGGGGTGGCGAGTTCGACGTGGACAAACGTTCCGCCCAGCCCCCGACTGTGAACTCCCTGCACATTGGAGCGAGCACCGAGATTGGTGAAGGTCTGCCCGTCCACGCCCTCGTTCACCAGGAGGTTCAGCGCGGAATTGGTCTCCAGATTCCGGTTGTAGGCGAAGGATTTCACCCGGTTCCATTCGAGCTGGCGGTCCAGCCGCGCGACGTTCGTGGACATCAGGTTCGTGCCGCCCTCACCAGTGGAGAGGACTGCCTGCGTGTTGGTGGGAAAGACCGGGTGATTCGCCAGGCTGAAGCCGTGAATCTGCCACGCCGTGTTCTCGCCCACCGGGCCGCTCCACGCGGAATGCACCGCATGAAAGGCGGTGTTCGTGAGATCGCATGGATCGCCCGTGCCCGTGCCGTTCACGTGCCGGTGCGCGCCCGCGATGAGCAACCCGCGCGCCCCGGACTTGAGGAACACCTCCGCAGCCAGGCGCGGCGTGCGGAAGTCCCACTGCGGATGCGGCGCTTGAATCTGCGCGGCCAGCCCGGCGTTCGTGTTCACGAAGCAGGTTCCCCAGCCGCGCACTGGCAGGCCATTGGTCTCCCGGGAACGCAACGCCAGCAAGGTCAGCCCGCTGGGGGTGTCGGTGAACTGCAACACCTCGTAGTCGAGGTTCGTTGCGAGGTTCTCCGCCGTGGCGACATCGCCCTGCCAAAGCGCCAGCGCCGCCACGCGGAAGTCATTCCATTGCGCACCGGTTGGGGCCACGTAATTGTTGGAGCCCTCGCCGAAATAGCTCTTGGAAAAGTCCTCCAGCCGCCCCGCCTCCGTCAGCAGGTCGCCCTGCACCAGGATGACGGCCGCCGCCAGCGTGGGAAGCAGTGTCAGTCCCAGCGCGGACCAGTGCGCGCGGGCTTCGATCTGATTCTGCTTCCGCCGGCCAAACTTCATGAGGCGAGAGTATCCGGGCCGATGCATGGGTGACAAATCCAACCAAGGGCTGACCGTGTCCCATCAGTCGGGGGGAGTTGACGGAGCAAAGACAGGCCCTACGCTGCGCCGCCGAAGCATGAGCCGCGAATCCATTGAGGCCCGAGCGCAGCGCGCGAAGACGATTATCGCAGCGCTGCAGGCCACCTATCCGGATGCCTACTGTGAGCTGAACCATACGAACCCGCTGGAGCTGCTCGTCGCGACGATCCTCTCAGCGCAATGCACGGACAAGCGGGTGAACCTCGTCACGGCGGAGCTGTTCCAGCGCTATCGCACCGCGCGGGAGTTCGCAGAAGCCCCGCTGGAGGACTTGGAGCAGGCGGTGAAGAGCACCGGCTTCTATCGGAACAAGGCGAAGAACATCCAGGCATGCTGCCGCAAGCTCGCCGAGCGCCACGGCGGTGAGGTGCCGCGCACGATGGCGGAGCTCACCGCGCTCGACGGAGCGGGCCGCAAGACCGCGAACGTGGTTTTGGGAAACGCCTTCGGCATCAACGTGGGCGTGGTGGTGGACACGCATGTCTCGCGGCTTTCGCAGCGGCTCGGGCTGACGCGGCAGACGACGCCGGAGCACATTGAGCAGGATCTGATGAAGCTGGTGCCACGCGACCAGTGGGCCCAGTTCAGCCATTGGCTGATCTGGCACGGGCGGCGGCGTTGTGACGCGCGCAAGCCGGATTGTGACGGCTGCGAGCTGAAGGCGCTTTGCCCGCAGGCGGGTGTGAAGCGGAAGGGAGCCTGACTACTTGCCGAACAGCTCGGCGAAGAAGGACTTCATCGCCTCCCACGAGCGCTGGTCGGCCTTGGCGTTGTAAGCCGCGCCCTTGGAGTTGTCGTCGCCGGCTTCCCGCAGCGTGAAACTGTGGACGGCACCACCGTAGCTGATGAGCTGCCAGTCCACCTTTGCGTCGCGCAGCTCGGCACAAAACGCGTCCAAATCCTTCTGCGGAACAAACGGATCGTCGGCTCCGTGAAGTGCGAGCACCCGGCACTTGATGTTCTTGCCATCGGCGGGCGAGGGCGAATCAAGCGAACCATGAAAACTGACCACGCCCGCCACGTCTGCCCCGCTACGGGCCAGCTCCACGGCTGCGGTGCCGCCAAAGCAGTAACCAATGGCAGCGACGCGCAGTGGATCGGTGAGGGGATGCCGTTTCAGGACGGCCAGACCGGCGTTGACACGCTCCCGGAGCAGCGCGCGGTTGGTCTTGTATTTGCCCGCCTCGGCCGAGGCGTCCTTGGGATTCGTGGGACGGATGCCTTTGCCGTAGATGTCCACACAGAAGACATTGTAGCCAAGCTGGGCAATCATCTCGGCGCGCTTCTTCTCGTAGTTGCTGAGACCTTTCCACTGATGCACCACCAGCACCGCCGGACGTTTGCCAGATTTGGTGTCATCATGCACCTGCCAGCCTTCGAGGGTGAGGGTGCCGTGATGGTATTCCACCGGGCCGGACTGGAGGGCGGCCCCAGCGGACAGGGACAGCGCCAACAACAACACGAGGGCGTATAGTTTTGTCATGGCGGGAAATCTGACCCTCACCGCGCGGCGGTCAACGCTTCTCTGGCCCGCTCCAGATTCTAGCCTTGCGCTGCCGCGCGGCGTTGGCCCATCGTCAGAAGACATAATTTATGTCAAAAAAGGCCTTGGTTACGGGTATTACGGGACAGGACGGCTCCTACTTGGCGGAGTTGCTGCTGGGGAAGGGCTATGAAGTCCACGGCATCATCCGGCGGGCGAGCACCTTCAACACGCATCGTCTCGAACACATCTACTCGGACCCCCATTCGCCCAAGCACAAGCTGTTTCTCCACTACGGCGATCTCAGTGACGCCAGTTGTCTGGCGCGGCTCGTCGCCAAGGTCCAGCCGGACGAGGTTTACAACCTGGCCGCGCAGAGCCACGTGCGGGTGAGCTTCGACGCCCCGGAATACACGGCGGACATCGTGGGCACCGGCACCATCCGCCTGTTGGAGGCCATTCGGGAAGTGGGCATCAAACCGCGCTTCTACCAGGCCTCCTCCTCCGAGATGTATGGCAAGGTGCTTGAAGTCCCGCAGACAGAGACAACGCCCTTCTACCCGCGCAGTCCCTACGCCTGCGCCAAGGTGTATTCCTACTGGATCACGGTGAACTACCGTGAGTCCTATGGCATGCATGCCAGCAACGGCATCCTCTTCAATCACGAGTCGCCCCGGCGCGGCGAGACCTTCGTCACACGCAAGATCACCCGCGCCGTCGCCGCCATCAAACTGGGCCGGCAGGACAAGGTCTTCCTCGGCAACCTTGACTCCAAGCGCGACTGGGGCTTCGCGAAGGAATACGTCGAGGCCATGTGGCTCATGCTCCAGCAGCCGGAGCCGGACGATTACGTCATCGCCACCGGCGAGACGCACTCCGTCCGCGAATTTCTCGAAGTTGCTTTTGGCCACGCGGGGCTGGACTGGCGCAAGCACGTGGAGATCGATCCGCGCTATTACCGGCCGGCTGAGGTGGACTTGCTCATCGGCGATCCCGGCAAGGCGAAGAAGAAACTGGGCTGGGTGCCGAAGACCACGTTCGCCGAGCTTACCAAGCTCATGGTGGACGCGGACTTGAAAGCCTTGGCGGACCAGTTGGCCGGCAAGGTGGCCATCGCCCAATAGACCAGCCAGCCAGCATCACTTCACCCCCACCATGCCTCGCGCGCTCATCACCGGCATCACTGGTCAGGACGGCTCCTACTTGACCGAGCTGCTGCTGGGGAAGGGCTATGAAATCCACGGCATGGTGCGCCGCACCTCCTCCTTGGAGCGCTCGCGCCTGGTGCATCTCTTCCACGATCCCAAGATCTACGGCCAGCGCCTGTTC
Organism: uncultured Verrucomicrobiota bacterium; assembly: GCA_903863315.1. Lineage (GTDB taxonomy): Bacteria > Verrucomicrobiota > Verrucomicrobiia > Limisphaerales > SXTU01 > SXTU01. The sequence goes on from CAIPBN010000835.1 coordinate 6,957, forward strand.
CTGCATTATGCGGATCTGGATGATCCGACAACCATGCGGCGGACGCTCAACGCGGTGGGGCCGGATGAGCTGTATCATCTCGCGGGCCAGTCGCATGTGGGCTTGAGCTTTGAAATTCCGGAATCCACATGCGAGATGACGGCGATGGGCACGCTGCGCCTGCTGGAGATGGTGCAGGACATGCGGCAGCGCCCCCGCTTCTTCCACGCCGCCTCCTCGGAAATCTTCGGCCAGCCCGCGCAGATGCCGCAGGACGAAAACACCCCGTATGCGCCCGTGAACCCTTACGGCTGCGCCAAGGCATTCGCCACCCAAATGGTCACCATATACCGCAAGACCTTCGGTCACTTCGCGGTCAACGGCATCATGTTCAACCACGAGTCCCCGCGGCGTGGTGAAAACTTCGTGACCCGGAAGATCTGCCGCGCCGCCGCCGCCATCAAGCTGGGCAAGCAAAAGGATCTGATGCTGGGCGACACCTCCGCCAAACGTGACTGGGGTTCGGCGCGGGACTACGTCCACGGCATGTGGCTCTCCCTTCAGCATGCCACGGCGGAGGATTACATTTTTGCCACTGGCAAGCTGCACAGCGTCCAGGATGTCGTCGAGACGGCCTTCGCCACGGTCAATCTGGACTGGCGGCAGCACGTGCGAAAAGACAACCGCCTGCTGCGCCCGGCGGAACCACAGCGTCTGTGCGGCAACGCCTCAAAGGCCCGGCGACTCCTGAACTGGGAGCCAGCCACCACTTTCCGCCAGCTCATTGAGGAAATGACCCAGGCAGAGCTGGCGTCGCTGTCGGAAGCCTGAGCGCAGCCGGTGGTCCCGACGACGCACCGGCAAACCATTCATGGTTGAAATCAAGATCGCCTGCCAGTGCGGGGTGCCATTCCGTTACGGTCTGGAACTCGTGAATGGTCGCGCCCCCGAGGGAGTTGGCTGCCCCACTTGCAACGCCCCCGTCACTCCGGCTTGCAACACCCTCGTGGACTACCTCACGGGCAGGCTGCCCAATCCGGCGTCCTCCGGCACACGGGTGCTCAAGGACATCAAGGTCACCTGTGCCTGTGGCGCGCGTTACAAGTTCGAGCTGGAACTGGGTGAAAACACCATGCCCGCACCGGTAGTCTGTCCCGCCTGCCAGGCGGAACTCAACGAGCCGGCCAATCAGGAGCTGGCCCGATTCTCCACCCGCTTCACCGACATTCTGCCACTGAGTTCCGTCGCGGCGCCGGCTGCGCCCCCGGTGACAACCGCACCCACGCTCCCAGCCACCGAGACACCTGCTGCGATCCCAGCCAGCGCGCCCGAAACGCCACCAGCCTCACCGGTCGCCGCCGCAGCGGCAGCCACAGCTCTCCCCGTTCCAGCCAGCCCGGCCCCAGCCCCGGCGGCGGCCGCCCCGCCCGATGCTCCGGCAATCGCATCTCCCGGAGCTGAACGAACCATCCCAGAATTCGCCCCGCTTTTTCCTACGGCGGAATCCTCCAAGCCGCCGCCCAAGGGCATGCCGAACTTGAAGCCGCTTGAAGTTCCCCGCATGGAGCGGCCCGTCCGTCCCGCCGGGAGCACCCCGCCCGCTGCCAAGCCGCCTGCCGCTGCGTCCGGCGCTGCGCCGGCCACCGCTCCCGGCCAGCCCAGGCCAGACACCAGCCCGACTGCCAAAGCCGACGCGAAACCCGCTGCGGCCAAGCCCGCAGCCAAGCCGATTGTGAAAGTGGAGGCGGTGCGCGACGTGAATGTCCCGCTGGGGGCAGTGGGGGCTTTCGTCGGGGCCATTCTTGGGGCCGGGATCTGGTTCGCCGTTTTGAAACTCGCCCCCATGGGTGGTGCCTGGATGGCCTTGCTAGTGGGTGTGTTTGCAGGTCTGGGCGCGCGCCTGCTCGGCCGCGGATCTTCGCAGGCTTTAGGTGCCGTCGCCTGCGGGATGTCAGTTGTGTTCATCTTGGTGATGTCTTGGATCACCATCGGCCATCACGTCAACCGGATCGCCCAGCCGTTCCTCAAGGGCCGCTATGAGTCCATCATGGCGGAGGCCAAGGAGGCGGTGGAGGCCAAGAGTGATGTGGACTTGAAGCGTGTCGTGGCCCGCTCTGTGCCCGCCGCCGACCCGACGATGATCCTGGTCAGCGAGGCGGATTTGAAGTCGTTCAAGGAGCAGCGCATGCCCTTCTTGCGGGACATGGCATCCGGCAAGATCAGCAAGGAGCAGTTCGAGTCGCGGGAGCTCGCCAAGTATCGATCGAATTATCCCCTGGATGAAGCGTGGGACGCCGCCATTGGCATCGTCGGCCTCCTCTGCGCGCTCGCGGGCATCATCGCGGGTGCCAAAATCGCGTTCAAGCGAACGTGATCCCAACGGTGTGGCTCGGAGCACTGCCCCAGCCCAGCCTGTCGCAGGAAAGCCGTTGTCCCGCTCGCACGCTTGGCTATAGTTCGGGCATGAAGTTCCCAGTCCTTGGCCATCCGGGTCCAATGCTCGATCGTCGTGATTTCCTCGCGCGCTGCGGCATGGGCATGGGCACGGTGGGCCTCGCGGGCTTGCTGCCGACGGCGGGTGCGGTTGAGGGGATCAGTCCACTCGCGCCGAAGCCTCCGCACTTTCCCGGGCGGGCCAAGCGCGTCATCCACTTCTTCCTCAACGGCGGGCCGTCGCATGTGGACACGTTCGACCCCAAGCCCGCGCTCGCCAAATACGCCGGCCAGCAGTTGCCGAACGAGAATCTCCGCACCGAGCGCAAGACCGGCGCGGCGTTTCC
>CAIPBN010000836.1 GCA_903863315.1 uncultured Verrucomicrobiota bacterium
CACCAGCACCATGACAACTAGCCCGATTACCAACCAAACGCGCCTCGGCTTTGCCCTGGTTTGGGTGCTCTTTGGCATCTCCCTCACGCTGCCTGCCTTTGATTCCGACTCTGGATGGAAATGTGCTTTGACGGTCCTCAGCGTCCTTCCAGAACTCCAATCAATGGACATCGGAGGCTGGCTTTATTACTTCGCCTTCAATGTCACAAACCTCGTGTTGCTCGTGCTGCCCATCTTGGCCTTCACGCCTTTCTTGAACCGCTTCTACCGAGCAACGCGATGGCTAGTTGGTGCGTGTTTTCTTCACACCCTTTCTTGGTTCGTGATTGCGCTTTGCAAAGGTGGAATCACCGGTCTGAAAGCCGGTTACTACCTTTGGCTGCTGGCGGTCGGAATTCTGCTGGTCTCCTGCATTGCCCGCGTCCGCCAAATCGCCGCTCAAAACTCAACCAAGTAACCTTCTGGACTCCCCTTTCCAGCGTGATCGTTTCCGACTCGGCTTCGCCCTAGCTGGGGGACTCTTTCTCGTCTCTCTACTGCCGCCCGCCGTCGGAATCGTTACGGATAGTGGCGGAAGTCCAGTTCCAATGGAGGGTTGGCGGTGCGCTCAATTTGTGGCGACCTACTTCTTCGAGTTCCTCAGTGACTCATTCAACTTCAAAAAGGACTTCGCTGGCTGGTTCTACTACTCCGCCTTCAACGTGACGAATCTCGCCCTGCTCGCGTTGCCAATCATGTCGTTCACCAAGCGCTTCGGCCAATTTAGTTCGCTCCTACCTTGGTTCGTTGGGACCTGTTTCCTCCACACCGCCTCATGGTGGTTTAGCGAGAAGCAACAAATCCTAGCTGGCTACTACGTCTGGCTGCTGGCGGTGGGCGTTTTGTTTGCCGCCTGCGTTGCCCGCGTCCGCAGTCAGAATATACCTTTGGAAACAAAGAACTAACCCCACCCTGCTTATGAAAAAATGGTCCTTCGTCGTCGCCGCACTCTATGGACTGCTCTTGGCGGCATTGTTTATCCCAGTGGCCGCCATTGCGTGCATGAAGAAGTGGGAAGTAGATATGAAGTGGCCTGCTGAAGCGCTTCTCCACTGGGAGTTCTGGAGCATCATCACCGTGCTGGCCATCGCCCAGTTTGCTTTGCTGCGCATTCCCGTGGAGATGGCTCACCGCCGACCCGTGAAACAGCGCTCGCTCTGGACCACAGTCATCACGGCAGCGCTCATGATGGGCTTGCTGGTGTTTGGCGCTGGCGCGTCACTTTGGGAATGCATCTCTATTATCACAAAGATTGAGGGCTGGGACAATTGCCTGTGGCTGGTAATCGCGCTTGCGCTGACTAGCTGGGGGGGATGGGCCATTTACTTCTACCGCTCCACCCAGACTGCCGCGCCAGAAATGCAGATGAGCCGCATGAAGCGCCACTTGTGGACCGGCAGCATCCTCGAACTGCTGGTTGCGGTTCCCACGCACATCCTTGTGCGCCAGCGGGACATTTGTTGCGCAGGATTCCACACTTTTCTCGGCCTGACATGCGGCATTTCGGTCATGCTCTTCGCCTTTGGCCCGGCCGTGTATTTTCTCTTTGCCGAACGCTGGAAGCGCCTGCACCCGAAGGACTGAAAAGTCGGCGTATTCACCAAGCCCAAGCCGCCTTGCGTTGAACATCAACCAGCCTCCCCAAGCAACCACATGAAGAAATGGGCCTACCTTGTCGCCGCGCTCTATGGCTGGACTTTCCTCGCCCTGAACCCGCTCTTGCACGCGCTCAACGTGGGTGGGCCAAACCCGAAAGAATTGGACTATGATTCTGCGCTGCGGGAGACGGCGGGGTCCTTCCTCATCCTCGCCCCGTTCGTCCTCGCTCAGTTTGCCTTTCTCCGTTTGCCCCTGGCCTTGGTGTGTCACCAGTGCTTGTCCCCGCGCTTACTCTGGGCTCCAGTCATCGCGGCGGGCTTCATGATGGGTTTGCTCGTGCTCGGCGCAGGCCTCTCGCTCTGTGAACTGCACTATAGGGGAATCAAAGACCCGACGGCGGGCGCTGGGTTGGACCTTTGCCTGAAACTTTCGCTGGCCAGTTGGGTGGGATGGGCGATTTTCTTCCACCAAGGGCTTAACAACTACACGCGAGAAAACCAAATCCGCTGGCTTCAGCAATACTTGTGGCGGGCCAGCATCATCGCCGGATTCATTATCGTCCCCGCAGATATTTTCGTCCGCCATTGGGACCATGGCCTCACCCGTTACCTGCACTTTACGGGCATGACGTTTTACGCAGCGGTCAATTTCTTTGCCGGTGGGCCGTCGTTGTTTTTCTACCTAGTCGAAAGGTGGGAGCCCCGGCATCCCGAAGCCTGAGAATTCCGCTAGTGACCTATGACACGCCGCCCCAACCAACTCATCAAACCCACCGCTGACTTCCTCCACCTCAACACGACAACCACCATGCACACATCCATAAACAACCCACCCCAGCAATCCACCGGACTCCGCCTGACCCCGTTGCCCAAACTCATTCCCCTGCTGTTGATCGCCTGTCTGGCCATCGCGACGGGTTGCCGGGACGATGACCCTTCCCGGTATCCCTCGGTTGCTGTTCCCGGCTACGAGCCGAAGGATTATGTCGCCGACTTGGCGCACCCGAACCCAGAGATTGTTTTCAATGCCGTGAGCGCGCTATGCCCCTTGGCCGACAAGATAGAAACTGCCTTGTCCAAACCCGGCGAGCAGAACTCCTACCTGAGCCACGCGACGGCCAAAGCAGCTTATCAGGGGGTGCTTGCTCTCCTAAAATCCCGCGAACCGCGCCTCGTCGCCGTGAGCCTGCGCTTCCTCCAGTTGCTGGGCCCCGATGACAAGGCCAAGTCCGACCTGGTCGCTCCGATCAGCCAGTTGGAGAGCAGCCATCCGCTCGTCCAGTTCGAGCAAGTCGCGGCGCTGACCGTCCTTGCCACCAACACCACGCAGTTGCCCGCGCCCTTGCTCCGCCGCCTGCTCCACAGCCCTTCCTGGATGGTTTCCCGCGCCACCTACCAGCTCATTGATAAGCTACAGGATGAAACTCTCCGCGCGGAACTCCTCGCCCGCTATCCCCAAGTCACTGAAGAGCGCGAGAAACTCCTCATCTTGTCAGCCTTTACCCGCACGCCCGGGCCAAAAGCCATCGAGTTGCTTCAGCAGGAACTCATCACCGCGAGTAAGGAGAAAATTCGCCTCGCCGCTGCGGGCCTTCTAGTCTCCAACTTGGACATTTCCGGTGTTGGAGAGTGGCTGGCAACGCACTACCCGCACTTCAGCCCCGAGGCCCGGGAGATTATCATTAGAGGATGTGCCCGCTCGAACGGCGATAATAAGGCTGCGACCGAGCTGCTCATCCGCTTCCTCGTCCATGGCTACCAGCCGGATGCGGACCTTCTGCGCTGGCTGCACTCAGTGCTACAGCACGCGCCCGAGACGCTCCCCGATCACCTGCAACGGCTGGAGCGCGCGGTCCGCACGAGTCCAACCCTCGGGGTGGCGTGGGCTGCCGAATGGCAAAAGCGCGCGCAGGCACGGGCGCGGCTCGCTGCGTTGAACCAGGAGTTCCCCGCCCTCGCCCAGGAATTCACCGCGAAGGCCCAGGCGATGTTTGCGAAACACAACATTCCGGCCGACAAGCAGCGGCGGTATTTGGAGAACCTCTCCAACCTTGAATCCCTACAGCCTTGAGTCAATTCGATCACCATGGCCGTAATAGCCGCATCGCCCCGGTTTTTTGCACCCTCATGAAACCTGACCTCCACCGCTTCACACCCTTCCTCCTGCTGGCCTTGGCCATTGCCGTGGTGCGGCTCGCCTACCTCTGGCAGACGGAAAAGCTCCAACACGAGGTTGACCTGCGGCAGGCCGAGGCCGTCCTAGCCCAGCAGCAGGCACAACTGCTCCGGGCGGAGCTGCTCAATCGCGCCTACGAACGAGCAGCCCGCAACCAAGGTGACAACGTCCAAAATGTGCTGGGCCCACTGGTGGATTGGCTTAAGAAAGCCAAGGAGGTGGATCTCAAGGGTGCCCAAGCGCTCTTCCAGGAAAACCCCACGTCGCTGGAAGGCAAGACCGCCCTGCTAAAGCTGATGGTGCAATTCAAGGACCAGTGGATGGTGCCGCTGGAGCCGGCCATGTTGCGCATGAGTTCAGCCACCGAGCGGCTCTTGGCGCAACAAAGCGAGTTCGGAGCCGAGCGCGACCGCATCCTCGCGCTCGGACGCTCGACCAAAAGTCCGAGCAGACCAGCAAAATAATTGGTCCGGCTCTGACCGGCTCTGGTTCCTCTTGGAGAAGCCTTCTTGAGTTGAGTGGGGGGAGCGAGTGCCACTCCACACACCTCACCTCAGCTCACGCCTCACTGCTTGAACTCAATGGTGATGCCGTTGGTGATCTGGCGACTGAAATCCGCCACGTGCCCGTCAATGAAGCCCGCCACCGCGCGGCCGTCCGGAAAGCGTGTGCCATGCCGAAAGCCGATGTGGTTGGTGGTGAGATTCTCAATGGGCGGATGGTTGCGACGATAGGAAAGGTCGCCGACGAGATACGCCTCGGTGGGCCGGTTGACATGGGCGCGGCGGGCGGTGGCCACGAAGTCACCGGCGGTCACGGGCAGGCCGTTAACGAAGTTGAGCGAGGTGTGCTGGTTCATCCCATAGCTGATGCGCCAGGGGTTTCCGGTGCCGGAATACTCGGGGCTGGTGGCGTTGTGCCATTCCTTGATCCGGTCGGGGCACTTAGATAGGGAGTTCGTCCAGCTCATGCCCTGCTGCCCGGAATTGAATGCCATGCCCCGGAAATACGGCGAGAGCAGGAAGTCGAAGCTGTTGTCCATCGTGTTGTAGCGGCTCCACGCGTAAGGGAGCTTGTCATCCTGATCGTCGGCGTAGAGCTGCGTCACCATCGCCCACTGTTTGGTGTTGCTCGTGCAGAAGGTCTGGCTGGCCTTCGCCTTGGCCTTGCTCAACGCCGGCAGCAGCATCCCCGCAAGCACCGCGATGATGGCAATGACCACGAGGAGTTCGATAAGCGTGAAGGCAGGACGCGAACCTGGACGATGAAATCTCATGGCAGATGAACGATGGCTCCGACGCGCTCGGCCAATTAACGATTCACTGAGGCAAGAAAGGTTCACGGGGTGTCGCTGCCGGCGAACTTCAGGGTAAATCTTTCGTTCATTCACGGCGTCGGTAACGTCAGTTCAAATCATGCCATTGCACCTCCTTTCCACGCCTGCTCGCCGGCTTCTGCTGGCCGGCCTGCTGGCGTGCCTGCCGTCATTCATCGGTTGGTCGGCGGAAAAGGAAGCCGCAACGGCTGCCGCCCCCAGCTTGGAGCCCGTAATCGTCGGCAAGCCCGTGCGGTTGACGGTGCATCCGCCCACCCTTTCGCTCCATGGCACCCGGGCACGTGCGCAAATCCTCATCACCGGACATTACGCCGACGGCCGCGTGCAGGATTTGACCCGGGCCACTGCGTGGTCGATGGCGAGCAGCCGCTTGGCCAGCGTGACCAACGGCTATCTCAGCCCGCTCGCCGTCGGCACGACCACCTTGACCGCCAAAATCGGCGGCCAATCGGTGAAGGTTCCAGTGAACATTGCCGCCACCCGTGCTGAAGAAACCGTTTCGTTCAAGTATGGCGTGCTCGCCGCGCTGACCAAGCAGGGCTGCAACTCCGGCGGCTGCCACGGCACCCCCAGCGGCAAGGGCGGGCTGGCCTTGTCACTGTTTGCCTTCGACCCCGAGGCGGACCTGGCCCCGCTGGCGAGCGACTTCACGGGCCGGCGCATCAATGCCTTCGCGCCGGAGCAAAGCCTGTTGCTGCTCAAACCGCTCATGCAGGTGGCGCATCGCGGCGGATTGCGCCTGCGGCCGGGGGAGGAAACTTACACGCTCCTCCGGGACTGGATTCAGCAGGGCTGCCGCGCCGACCCGCCGCAGGCGCCGCAATGCACCAGCATCGAGGTGCAGGCGGGAACCACCGTGCTGAAGTGGCCGGTGCATGCGCAGCAGCTCGCGGTCACCGCACGTTTCTCGGACGGCACGGTGCGCGACATCACCCGGCTGGCAACCTACGCGAGCTCGGACGAGGCGATTGCCAGCGTCACTCCCGACGGGCTGGTCATCGGCACGGGACGGGGACAGGTGGCGGTGAACGTGCGTTTTCTGGAAGAGGCGCGGGCCGTGACGTTCACGCTGCTGCGCGAGCGGCCGGACTTCCGCTGGAGCGCGCCGCCCACGAACAATTACGTGGACTCACTGGTCTTCACCCGCCTGCGTGAGATGCAAATCCTCCCCTCACCAACGGCCTCGGATGAAGCCTTCGTCCGGCGGGTCTTCCTGGATGTCATCGGGCTGCTCCCCACTGTCGCGGAGGTGGAGGCGTTCCTGGCCGACCCGCGGACTGACAAACGGGCGCGCCTAGTGGACACGCTGCTGGAGCGGCCGGAGTTTGCGACCTTCTGGGCATTGCGTTGGGGCGACCTGCTGCGGCTGAGTCCAACGCAAGTGGGCTTGCGGACGGTCCCAAAATTTCATCAGTGGCTGGTGCGCAGTTTTGCGGAGAACTGGCCTTACGATCGTTTCGCGCGCGCGCTGCTGACCGGTGAAGGCAGCACGCACGAACAGCCAGCCGCCAATTACTGGCGCGCGGCGAAGGACACGGATGACGCCACCGAAACGACCGCGCAGCTTTTCCTTGG
>CAIPBN010000837.1 GCA_903863315.1 uncultured Verrucomicrobiota bacterium
AGAACAGCGGTATTTGGCCTGAGCAAATTACTCCCCGGGAATTCCTGGCTAACGGAAGCAATGCGATCAATGCGTCGCTGATCAACGCAACCTTGCCTCTTTCCATGAGTGCTCTGGAACCCTATAAGAATCAGCTCTCCATCGTGCAGGGTCTTTCGGGGAAAATGTGTCAAGGTGGTCACACCAGTAATTTTGGCATGTTGGGCGTATTTATGTCTTCTGGTGAACAGAGTGCGCCTAGCCCTATGTGGGCCACCGCCGACGCAGAATTGGCCAAATTGTATCCGGCCCCTTTTAGTCATGTAGGATTGGCCCTTCGCTCTTATTGGGGATCTCAAGCGTATGGGGGAACCATGTATCCGGGCATCTCGGCCATCGGCCCCGGGAAAGAACTCCCCTTTCAGGGAAGTCCTGACGTGGCCTATGAGCAGCTATTTGGTTCGGCCGTTTCCGCTTCAAAAGAGGGAGAAAAGAGATTCCAGATGCAGAGGAATCTTTTTGATTTCATGATCGATGATATCAAGAAAGTGGAAAAGGCCATACCACCTTCAGAAAAAGCGAAGATGGACGCTTATCTCAATGCATTTGAAGAGCTCCAAGTTCGACAAAGTAAATTGGTGGGGATGAAAACTAAGATCAAGGATTGCGCACCGCAATTCACCAGCAAGTTCTCATCTGAAGTTGAGGAAGTGCGTCAAGAAGCACACTGTGATCTGGCGGCAGCTTCTTTGATTGCCGGTCTCACTAATTGCGTCACGATTCGTTTGGATAACCCAATTACCGTCTACAAAGCTCTCGGATTGACGAATCATGTTCATGGAATCGGACACGACGAAGGCAGCAATGGGAAAAAGCAAAGCGAGTGTAATGATATTATTCGAGCACATCACATGGGCTTGATTGCTACCATGGCGAAGAAACTAAAGGCCGTTCCAGAGGGAAATGGGACTATGCTCGACAACACCATGATCATTTACCTGAGCGACTCTTCAAATAAACATCACGGTGATTGTTTGGAATGGCCGTATGTTATCGTCGGCGGTTGTAGCGGAAAACTCAAGATCCCTGGTCGTTATATACGCTATCCAAAATATGGCGATATCGGCTCTCGCACCATCGGAGACTGGTGGACCACCCTGCTCAATGCCCACGGAAACCCAATCAAGTATTACGGTAACGAAGATCTTGTTCTGAAGCAAAATGGCATCTCACATGCCGGAGCGCTTGCTGAACTCATTTCTTAACTTCCGCGCCCGAGAGTGCACATGAACAGCCTCAGCAACCATCCTTTAAAAGGAAAATTCCTAACATTCATTCAAAGGCGCTTCCAACGGCGGTTACCACTATTTTGGCAGCGCGAAGATCTTCGCGCTGATGGGCAAGGCTTTTGCCGAGGCCAACCTCCGGCTGCTGAATCCTCAACCCACCCGACGATGACTTTGAGCATGAAGACCCGAGCGCGACAACTCGCCCATTTCCTCACGGCGGCAGCCTGCCTGTGCAGCCTCGGAGTGCCAGCAACGCACGCGGCGGGCCGTGGCGAAGTGCCGGCGGTTCCAGACTTTACGCGAGGCGCCAAACCCAACGAAGCGCATGACTGGACGCTTGGGCCGACCGGGGCGCGCGGGTGGATTCACACTGCGAACGGGCACTCGCGCGACGCGCGCCAGATTCTGGTGACGGACGTGGCCAAGGGTTCGCCGGCGGACGGCGTGCTCGCGGTGGGCGATGTGATCCTCGGTGTCGAAGGGAAGGCCTTTGCGGACGATGCGCGCATCGCTTTCGCCAAGGCCATCGCGGCGGCAGAGGCAGGGCAAGGGACATTACGGCTGTCGCGCTGGCGCGGGGGAAAGACGGATGCGGTGGACGTGAAGTTGCCGGTGCTCGGAGCCTACAGCGCAACGGCGCCATATGACTGCGCGAAGTCGAAGCGCATTTACGAACTCGGCGTCGCGTCGCTCGCGCAGCGGATGGGCGAGGCGGATTACGGCAAAGGGATGCACGGCATCGTGCGCGGCTGCAATGCGCTCGCGTTACTTGCGGCCGGAAACAATCAGTGGATGCCGCTCTTGCAAAGGGAGGCGAAGTGGGCGGCGGATTTTACCGACAAGGGCTACCTATCGTGGAGCTACGGCTACGTGATGATGTTCCTCGCGGAATACATCACGGCTACGGACGACAAGTCGGTGCTGCCGGGCTTAGAGCGGCTCGCGCTGGAGACGGCGCGTGGCCAGAGCGCGGTGGGCAATTGGGGCCATCGCTTCTCGCCGAACGGCGTGAATCTCGAAGGCTACGGCGCGATGAATGCGCCGGGGCTCTCGCTCAGCATCGGCATGGCGCTCGCACGCGAGGCGGGCGTGAAGCACGCGGACCTCGACAAGGCGCTGGCGAAATCCGCCACGATGCTGCGCTGGTTTGTGAACAAAGGCGCGGTGCCCTACGGCGACCATCAGCCGTTCTTCGCGCACGAGGACAACGGCAAGTGCGCGGCTGCCGCCATTTTCTTTGATCTGCTTGGCGAACGGGAGTCGGCGGAGTTTTTCGCAAAGATGTCCGCCGCCGCCTACAGCGAGCGCGAGCGCGGGCACACGGGCAATTTTTTCAACATGCTCTGGGCGCTTTCCGGCGTCGCGCGCTGCGGCCCGCTCACGACTGGCGCGTATTTGAAAGAGCACGCTTGGTATTACGACCTTGCGCGCGGCTGGGGCACAAAGTTCCTCTATCAAGGTTCGCCCGTTGGCGAGGAGGAGAGCGGCGCCTACAAGAAGTGGGATTGCAGCGGAAGCTACCTGCTCGGCTTTGCCATGCCGCTGAAATCGCTCCGCCTCACCGGCAAAAAGCCGTTCACCTTAACGCCGCTCAATGCCGCTCAGACCGCCGAGGTCATCGCCGCCGGACGCGACTTCGCGTATCGCGGTGATACGAACCTGTTCGAAATGCGCACGACTGAGCAGCTCATCGCCGGCCTTGCGAGCTGGTCACCCTTCGTGCGCGGACGCTCTGCCGCTGCGCTCGGCAAACGCGACGGCGACCATCTGCCCGCGCTGCTGAAAATGCTCGCCGGCAAAGACCGCGACGCCCGCTACGGAGCCATCGCCGCGCTCGGCGCGCTCGGCCCGCGAGCCGATGCCGCCGCGCCGCAACTCCGCGCTTTGCTCACCGACCCCGACCCGTGGGTGCAGTGCCTCGCCGCCGAAGCCCTGCCCGAACTCGGCCCCGAAGCACGCAAAGCCAGCGTGAGCGACCTGCTCGCGCTCGTCGTCCGCACGAACCCCGCCGACCCGCGCCGCCAAGCCGCGCGCTACGCCAGCTTCTCTCTCTTTTCGCCGTTCCCCGGTGCCCGCGGCCCGCACAGCATCCTCGCGCAATCGCTCGACGGCGTGGACCGTCCGAAACTTCTCCCCGCCGTGCAAACGCTGCTCGCCCACGAAGACAGCGTCCCGCGCAGCGCGGCGGCGCGGACTTTCAAAAACCTCACCGATGAAGACCTCGTCGCGCTCCTGCCCAACATCGTGAAGGCCATCGAACGCATCGCCCCGAGCAACGAGATGTTCGCCGACGGCGTCCGCCTCGCCGGCCTCGACCTGCTTTCGCGCCTCGGCATCCGCGAAGGCATGGCGCTGTGTGTTTCGGTCATCGAGCCTGAGCGCTGGGGCGAACGGAACCGCACGAAGCCCTGCCTCACCTACCTCCAGCGCTACGGTGCCCACGCGAAAGAGCTGCTGCCCAAACTTCAGGAAATCCGCGCCCACCTCGCGACCGTGAAGAAAGCCCCGGCCGACACGCTCGCGCAGTTCGACCAAGCCCTCGCCGCCATCTCGAGCAGCACCGCCACGCCCACGCTCGTGAGCGTCGCCGCGTTCAAGCCCAAGCCCGCCAAGTAAGCGACCACGAAGTTGTTTCACCCCGGCCGTCCCGTCGCTTAGCCTTCCATGAATTAATTTTCGCAACCGCGCGCAACGCAGAACCAATCCAGCCATTCAACTGCCCATGAGAACTATTTTCACATTCCTCACCACTCTCCTGTTCGCCGTTCAGCTCCATGCCAAGCCGCTCAAAGTCTTTATCCTCGCCGGCCAGTCCAACATGCAGGGCCACGCCAAGGTCAGCACGTTCGAGCACATCGGCATGGACCCGGCCACCGCCCCGATGCTCGCAGAGATGCTCGGTGCCGATGGCAAGCCGAAGGTCTGCGAGCGCGTGTGGATTTCGTCCATCGGCTGCGGGAAGGATGAAAAGGAAGAGCAGAGCGGGAAACTGACGGCGGGCTTCGGCGCGTCGCCGGAGAAGATTGGGCCTGAGTTCACGTTCGGCCTTTACATGCAGAAGCTTACCGACGCGCCCATCCTGCTCATCAAGACCTCGTGGGGCGGCAAGAGCTTGAACACCGACTTCCGTTCGCCGAGTGCCGGGCCGTATGTGTTCAACGAGACGCAGCTCGCCAACTTTCAAAAGCAGGGCAAGGACGTGGCGGCGATGACCGCGGAGAAAGCGAAGGCGACGGGTGTTTATTACCGCCTGATGATTGAGCACGTGAAGAAGGTGCTCGCCGACCTCAAGCGCGTGGTGCCGAGCTACGACCCGGCGCAAGGCTACGAGCTCGCGGGCTTTGCGTGGTTCCAAGGCTGGAACGACATGGTGGACGGCAGCACGTATCCGAACCGCGACAAGGCGGGCGGCTACGACGCTTACAGCGTGGCGATGGCGCACCTCATCCGCGACGTGCGCAAGGATTTGAACTCCCCGAAGCTGCCTTTCGCTATCGGCGTGATGGGTGTGGGCGGGCCGACGGCGGACTACGGCCCCGACGAGCAGCGCTACAAGACGACGCACCAAAACTTCCGCGATGCGATGGCCGCCCCGGCGAAGCTGCCGGAGTTCCAAGGCAACGTCGCGGCAGTGCTGGCCGAGAAGTATTGGGACCGCGAGCTAAGGCTGGCGCGGCAAAAGGAAGCCAAGCTCAAGGACGAGGCAAAGAAGCAGGCGAAGGACAGCAAGTTGAAACCCGCCGAGGAAAAGGCGGCGCTGGACAAGTTGCGCGCCACAGCCCTCACCGAGCGCGAGCGGCTGGTGCTGGAGAAAGGGATCTCCAATTTCGAATTCCACTATCTTGGCTCCGCGAAAATTCTCGGCGGCGTTGGCAAAGGCCTCGCGGAGGCGATGAGCGACCTCATGCGGACCAAGTGATGGTGAAACTCCTTCCCCAGACAGAAATTACGTGAAGATTGCTGTCAAAACGGGACGCCATGACTTTCTTCTGGCTCGTCTCAAGTCCGAAACCGCGAGCCGCTGCCGCATGAGCGAGACTGCTACGCGTTGAGCAAGATTCCAAAACCTTGAACCACATTCTGCATAGTCACATGAAAATTACCCGCATCCTCGCCTACCGCGTTGAACTTCCGCTGCACGAAGGCTCCTACAAATGGAGCGGTGGCAAGTCCGTCTCCGTCTTCGACAGCACCATAGTGCGCGTGGAGACCGATGCCGGCCTCGTCGGCCACGGCGAGGTTTGTCCGCTCGGACCGTTTTACCTGCCCGCCTATGCCGAGGGCGTGCGTGCCGGATTGCGCGAGCTGGGACCGCATTTGATCGGCTGGGATCCGCGTGAGCTGGCCAAGTTGAATCATCGCATGGACGCCGCGCTCAAGGGCCATCCCTACGTGAAGAGCGGCATCGACATCGCATGCTGGGACATCCTCGGCCAGGCGAGCGGCCTGCCGGTGTGCGTGCTGATGGGCGGGCGCTTCGGCGAAAGCGTGCGGCTCTACCGCGCCATTTCTCAGGAAGACCCTGAGATCATGGCGAAGAAAGTGGCCGGCTACCGTGCCGCCGGCTACACGCGCTTCCAGCTCAAGGTCGGCGGCGACCCGGACACGGATATCGCGCGCATACGCGCTGTCCGCGCCATGCTCCAGCCCACCGACCGGCTTGTGGCCGACGCAAACACCGGTTGGACGCAGCACGAGGCCATGCGCGTGATCCGCGCCGTGCGCGACGTGGATGTTTACATTGAGCAGCCCTGCCTCACCTACGAGGAATGCCTGTCCGTCCGCCGGCACACCGACCATCCGTTCGTGCTCGATGAAAACGTGGACAACCTCGACATGCTGCTGCGCGCCAAGGCTGACCTCGCGATGGACGTGGTGAACTTGAAAATCAGCAAGCTCGGCGGCCTGACGAAGACGAAGCAGGCGCGCGACCTCTGCGTGAGCATGGGCATCGCGATGACGCTGGAGGACAGTTGGGGCGGCGACGTCACCACGACGGCGATTGCGCACCTCGCGCACAGCACGCCGGAGGAGTTCCGCTTCACCAGCACGGACTTCAACAGCTACGTGACCGTGAGCACCGCAGACGGCGCACCCCAGCGCGTTAACGGCTTCATGTCCGCCAGCAATGCGCCCGGCCTGGGCATCCAGCCGCGGATGGATGTGCTTGGAATGCCAGCAGTCGAAATCTCATGATGGAGCGCACTGCTTTGCACCTGATTACTGAACATTGACACATTAACACTTCCGCCGAGAGCGTAAGCTTCTCCGCGTCGGCTGCTGCCAACCAATCTATGAAACCATACTGGACCGGTGTATTCCCCGCCTGCACGACCCAACTCAAGAAAGACCAATCCCTCGACCTGCCCGCCACCGCGCGGCACTTCGAGGCGCTCATCGAGAGCGGCGTCAGCGGACTCATCGTCTGCGGCTCGCTCGGCGAGAACCAGACGCTCGACCCGGACGAGAAGCGCGCCGTGGTTCGTTGCGCCGTGGAGACAGCGCGCGGGCGCGTGCCGGTAGTCAGCGGCGTGGCAGAGTCGTCCACGCGCGCGGCCATCCGCTACATGCGGGACGTGGAGCAGCTCGGCGCAGTCGGCGTGATGCTCATGCCCCCGATGAGTTACAAGGGCGCCTCGCGAGAGAGCATGACTTACCTGCGCGCGGTGGCGAAGGACGGCGGTTTGCCCATCATGATTTACAACAACCCCTTGAGTTACGCGAACGACATCACCCCTGCCCTGTTCGCCGAGCTGGCGGACGAACCGAAGTTCGTCGCCATCAAGGAAAGCTCCGGCGACCCGCGCCGCATCACCGAGCTGCGCAACACGGTCGGCGACCGCTACGCGCTCTTCACCGGCGTGGATGACCTGTTGCTGGAAGCGGCCATCCTCGGCATTGACGGCTGGGTGGCGGGCACGGGTATCGCCTTCCCTGCCGAGAACCAACGCCTGTGGGAACTCACCCGCGCGGGCAAGTGGGACGAGGCGCGCTCGCTTTATCGCTGGTTCCAACCGCTGCTCAAGCTCGATACGCACGTCCACTTCGTGCAATACATCAAGCTCTGCGAACAGGAGACCGGCTTGGGCTTCGAGTGGGTCCGCGCCCCGCGCCTGCCTATCGCGGGCGACGAGCGGAAGGCCGTGCTGTGCATCATTCGCGATGCGATCGCGAAGCGGCCGAAGCTCGGAAAGAAGCGCTGAGGGATATGAACTTGCTTCCCCTCCTCGTCCTAGCGTTTGCTCCCGTCGCCACCTTCGCCCAGCTTCCTTCCGTCCCGCTCTTACCGACGGACGGACGCGAGGCGGAAGCGCTCAAGGCCACTGCGGCGAAGCTCCGCGAGACGGACGCGTTCGTGCCGGAGGCGACGCTCATCGGCCAGCTCTCCCGCACGCACTGTGCGCTCACGCTGCCCGCCCCCCGCAAAACGCGCCTCACCGGCCGTGAGTTGTGGGCTGCCGCCCGTGCTGCGCACATCCGCGTGGGCTGGAGCTTCCTTTGCACTCGGTGCAGCAACTGGCACCTCGACCTCGCCGGCGGTTACGCCCTCACCAAGGACGGTGCCGTGGCCACCTGCCAGCACGTCGTGAAGCGCCCCGCGAACTTCAAGGAGGGCTCCCTAGTCGCCGCCGACGAAAACGGGGCGGTTCATCCGGTGCTCGAAATCCTCGCCAGCGACGTTCGCAGTGACGCGTGCATCATCCGCATCGGGGCGAAGGACTTGAAGCCACTGCCGCTCGCCACCGAGGTCGCGCCCGGCGACCGCTGCTTTTGCTTCAGCGACCCGCTCGGCCAGCGCGGCTACTTCAGCGACGGCATCGTGAACCGCTTCCTTACGCGGCATCCAACCGACTCCACGAACCTGCCACCCGCCACCCGCCTGAACGTCACAACCGACTGGGCACCCGGCTCCAGCGGTTCGGCGGTGCTCGACGAATTCGGCAACGCCATCGGCCACGTCACCACCATCACGACGCTGCCCCTCGCGCCTAAACCCAAGGCCACCGAATCCACTGGCCCAAAGGCCGAGCGCACG
>CAIPBN010000838.1 GCA_903863315.1 uncultured Verrucomicrobiota bacterium
CGCGCTCGGGTCGCGCCACCATTGGCAATCCGGCCTACTTCCACGTCATACACAGGAGGTGTCTAACACGCCTCACGCGCCCGCCAAACCCAGTTACTCACTCGCCGGCAAAGGTTTTTCGTCCTGTTCAGGTGCTAACCATGCGCTGCAGCGAACCCGGCCATCGCGTCGCGGTTGCAATCGTGGCGTCCCGCGGGCCGGGTCGCTGAGCTTGGGTCGTTAGCCGCTTCTTTCTTCACTCCTTCCAGAAGAGCGATTCCTGCGGGGCGGCATACTTCACGGCGAGGTGGGGCGTGGCGAGGCGCTTCCCGTCGGTGCCCCGGCTTTGCAGCGCGGCGGCGAGGATGCCGCTGGTGAGCAGCGTGCGCTCGATGGGATACGGTGCCTTGCCGGTCACAAACATCCGCTCCGCCTGCGCCATGAGCGCGGCGGAATAGACGACGTTCGGCGTCGGCGGCAGATGGAACAGGGTGGAGAGCGGCTCCGCCTGGCCCCGCAGCCGCGCGGCGAAGGTGAAGTCGCCGACCAGGCCGTTGAGGAGGAACATCGTGGCGCGGAGGCCGTCCACATACTCGATGCGGTAGGCGACCGGGTCCTTGACGAAGGCGCGCATCTGCGCGGGCGTGGGGTAGCGGTGGCTGCCGTTGGGCGGCTGCGCCAGGGTGTGGCTGCGCGCGAGGCAGGCGGTGAAGAGCGTGGGGTCCCAGCCGCCGGCGGACCAAGAGGGTTTCTCCATCGCTGCCCAGACGGCGTCGCCGCGCAGGGCTTGGACGGCTTGCACGCCGGTTTCCCCGCCGCGCCGCCGCTCGGTCATGCACTGGATGACTTCGAGGGCGTGGAAGTCGTAGCTGTCCACGCCGCCCATCGCCACGCACATGGCCTCCTGCACGTCGGCCCCGCTGGGCATCTCGACGGCGGGCATGCGCCAGGTGACGGGGAGCGAGGAGCCAGCGAGGAAGGGAAACTTCAGCTCGCGCGAGAGGGCGACCATCTCCTGCGCCCACTCCCATTTCCACGAGAGGTGCTTGTCGTTGAAGACGGGCGCGGCGCGGCCGTCCGTGCGGAAGACGTCGGTGATTTGTTTGAACAGCTCGTAGCGCGGGTATTGTGTCTGGCCGAGTTCGTTCTTTGGGTAATTGCCATGTTCGCCGATGAGGAGCACGGCGTCCACGGCGAGCTGCTTGCCGCCGCAGCGCAAGGCCTCGGCGACGGTCGGGTAAACCGTGAAGCCAAACTCCTGCGCACGGTCGCGGCTGAGGTCCTTCGGCGGCGACTGGTCCACGTAGGCGGAAACGACCTGCAACGGCGGCCGGTGCCAGCGGCCTCGCAACGGGTAGCCATTGAGAAAGCGTTCGCCCATGTGCCAGGCATGCGAGTGAAAGCGCCACTCGGTCGTGACGATGGCGAGACGCTTCGGGCGGGCGGCGTCGGCGGCGAGGGCGGGCAGGCCGCTCGCAGTGCAGGAGAGGCCGCCAGCCATGGTGGTGAGGAAATCACGGCGGGAGGCGCGTGGTGCGGTGGTCATGGGAGCGATTAAACACCGCATCGGCGCGAAGGCAAGGCGGGCAAGCGGGACGCTTGCGGCACGGCCAGCCGGAGGCCGGCGCTACGTAGCGCCGGAATCTGCGCCAGCTCGTCGCGGGTCGAGGCTGTGGCTGTGGCTGAAGTCAGCGATTGACGCTCGGCACCCGTGGCCCAAGCTCTCGCGCATGACCACGTTGCCCCGTTGCCTCCGGCTGATTGCTCTGCTGACTGTCAGCTTCGCGTTGTCCTTGCCTCTGCGTGCCGAGCACGAGGGCAAGGTGCAAATCCTCATCCTCGGTGACAGCACGGCGGAGGGCAGCATCCCGCGCAAGCTCGTGAACGAAGGCCCGCACCTCGAAGACGTCATCCGCCAGCTCCTTGCCGCCGAGGGGGACCTGCCGCCGTGCAACGTCATCAATGTCGCGCTCAGTGGCGAATACATCCAACGGCTTGTGGACTCCGGCCGCTACGACAAGGTGGCGGCGAAACTGCCCGGGCTGGACTACATCTTCATCCGCTACGGCCTCAACGACCACGCGCGCCGCGAGGACTTCACGAACAATTTCCCGAAGGACTTCCACGCGCTGCTCGCCCGCCTGCGCCAGGACCATCCGGCCGCGATGCTCATTCCGATGACGGTGATTCCCTACTTCGACCCGCCCACGAGCGAGAAGGTCAACGCGCTCGTCCGCCAAGTTGCGGAGAAGGAGAAGCTTCGACTCTTCGACATCTACCCGCGCTACGCCGCCGAGTTGGAGAAGGGGCCGAACATGCTCAACTACCGGCGCTATCCCCTCGCGAAGATTCCCGAGAAGTATCACGAGTTCGCGAAGCCCTTCGTCAGCGGCACGCCGCCCACGGTCGTGGTGATGGACAACCGCCTCGACGCGCACTTCGGCCACCTGCCCGGCTGGTTCAGTGACCGTCATCCCAACCTCGCCGGCTACCATGTCATCGGCGACGAGACGGCGAAGTTCCTCGCGCCGCTGTTGCGGGAGCGGAAGGCCAAGGCCAAGTAAGCTGGCGTCCGGGCGGCGGTGATGGGCGGTGCGTGGCCGGGTAAATTCCCATGCGCTCAGCCGCGTCCAATGCGCATGAGTTCCCCTCGCAAATCACGGTGGTTCACTGTCGCCGGCCTTTGCTTCGTGTGTGGTGTGGCGTGGTTCTCGGCTGCCGACGCCTTCCACGCCCAGGCTGCCGACCCGGCTGAGGCCAAACCTACGGCGAAGGCTGATGGGAAGCCGGTTGAGACACCTCGGGTGACCTTGGCCGTGGCGCGCGAGCGGGCTGAGATGGCGCACCTGATTTATGCAAGCACGCTGGAGATCATTCACCGCTACTACTTTCGCAAGGGCCAGGCCGTGCTGCCGGCGCGCGCCATGGAGGAGGTATTTGCCGAAGTGGCCGAGCAGTCCAAGGTCGAGGGCCGGTGGATCTCGGTGAACACCCGGCCAATGAGCGTGCATCACGAGCCGCGCGCGGGCTTCGAAAAGCAGGCGGCGACGGCCCTCGCCGGTGGACAGGAGAAGTTTGAACTCGTCGAGGCGGGCCACTTGCGCAGTGTCCGGGCGATCCCGCTGGGTGAAGGCTGTCTCAGTTGCCACACGGGCATGTTTCGCGGGCAGTCGAAGTCCCAAACTCCGCGCGTGGCCGGCCTCATCATCAGCATTCCCATCAAGTAGGCCGCTCAACTGGAGGGTCTTTCCGGCACTGCCTTGCTTGGTCTGGCGGAAGGTTCACCGCCGGGCGAAAATCTGGTTCACAAACTCTTTGTCAAACCCTTGTCCGCCGACTACAACCCCCCGCGTGCCGCTCGAAACTCCTGAGCAAATCAAAGCCCGTGCCGAGGCCGCCGTGCCCGGCGCGCAGTTGAGCGTCGTTAAGAACGACAGCCCGTGCGCACAGCATTCGTTGCTGGTGGATGTCGAGCATGCCTACGCCGTCGCCCAGTTCCTCCGCGACGACCCGCAGCTCCGCCTCGACTACTGCTCAAATGTCACCGGGGTTGATTTCCTCGACGCCGAGCTGTCCGAGAAGGTGAAGGTCAAGAAGGTCGTGGACGGCGTGGAGAAGGAGGTCGAGGAAGTGAAGAAGACCAAGCGCGCGGGCTACCTCGAAGCGGTCTATCACCTTTACTCGATGTCGCTGAAGCACGGGCCAGTCATTCTCCGCCAGCGCACGCCGGGCCGCGCGGATCCGGTGCGGGTCACGTCGCTCACGCCGTTGTGGCGGAGCTGCGAGTTTCAGGAGCGCGAGGTGTTCGACCTCTATGGCGTGCTCTTCGATGGCCATCCCGACCTGCGCCGCATCCTGATGTGGGACGGTTTCAAGGACTACCCGATGCGCAAGGACTACGTGGAGCCGGATGATTACGAATACGAGCCGACGCCGCATGACGACGTGCTGGAGAAGGCGAAGGCGCATCAGGCGGCACAGGAGGTGAAGGCGTGAGCATGGACCCCACCGCTCCCGTGGACGGAACGCAGTTCATGACGTTCCACGACCTCGCGTATGACGCGGGGAAGACGGACTTTCAGCGCAAGGCCCAGTCTGTGGGGCAGGGGAGGGAAGGGGAGTTGCTCGAAGTCGCGATGGGGCCGCAGCACCCGTCCACGCACGGCGTCTTCCGCATGGACGTGGTGCTCGACGGCGAGACGGTGGTGAAGCTCAAGCCGGTCTTTGGCTACCTGCACCGCAACCACGAGAAGATTGCCGAAAACACGAGCTACCTCGGTTCGATGCCCTACACGGACCGGCTCGATTACTTCTGCTCGCTGACAAACAACTGGGCTTACGCGTTGTCCGTCGAGAAGCTCGCCGGCCTGCAAGTGCCCGAGCGTGCCGAATACATCCGCCTCATCACCGCCGAGCTGACGCGCGTGCTGAACCACACTTGCCTCGCGGGCTTCCTGCTTCAGGACATGGGCGCGCTGGGCACACCGCTGATGTATGCCTTCCGCGAGCGCGAGAAGATCCTCGACCTCATCGAGTCGCTCACCGGCGCGCGGATGATGTGCAACTACATGCGGTTCGGCGGCTGCCGGTGCGATTTGCCGCCAGGCTGGCTGGATGCGGCGAAGAAAGTCGTGGCCGAATACCCGCGTTTCCTCGACGAGTTCGAGACGCTGCTTTCCGGCAACGAAATCCTCATGGCCCGCACGCAAGGCGTTGGCAAGCTCTCCGCCGAACTCGCCATCAGCGCCGCCATCACCGGTCCGATGCTGCGCGCCAGCGGCGTGGACTACGACCTGCGCAAGGTGGACAACTACGGCATCTACAGCCGCTACCCGTTCCGCGTGCCGCTGGGCGACCACGGCGATGTTTACGACCGCTACATGATTCGCATGCTGGAGATGCGCGAATCGCTGAAGATTCTGGAGCCCGCGCTCAAGGACATCCCCGAAGGCCCGGTCGTGGATCCGAAGGCCAAGCTGCGCGGTTTCCGCCCGAAGGCCGGTGAGGCTTACGGCCGCATCGAGACGCCCAAGGGCGAGTTGGGCTTCTACCTCATCAGCGACGGCAGCCCGAACCCGTATCGCTACCGCGTCCGCCCGCCAAGCCTCATCAATCTCACCATTCTCGAAGACATGTGCCTCGGGCAGACGGTGGCGGATGCGATTGTGACCTTGGGCAGCGTGGACATCGTGCTAGGAGAGGTGGACCGGTGAAATCTTGCATCCCGCAGCGCGAATCTTGAAACTCACCTAAACTAAATGCTCGGCACCGGAATACTCAAAGGCATGGTCGAGACGGCGAAGAACTTCGCCGGGAGCTACCACGACCCCGAAAGGCTCACCACCGTCGAGTATCCCGAGCAGCGCATCGCCTCGAAGGAGAACGCGCGGCAGTTCCCGATGCTCATCCACGACACCGAGGATCCGATGAAGGGCCTGCGCTGCGTGGCCTGCCAGATTTGCGAGAAGGA
>CAIPBN010000839.1 GCA_903863315.1 uncultured Verrucomicrobiota bacterium
TATTCAACAAAGCAGCCGAAGTCCTTGATCGAAACGACCTTGGCCCGGTAGCTCTTGCCCTCTTCAGCGGGGATGGCGGGTTCCTTGCGGCCACCCTTTTCCCGGCGCTCGCCACCACGGCCACCGCGTTCACCACGGTCTCCGCCGCGCTCACCACCACCGCGCTCGCTGCGGCCACTGCGGCCACCGCGCTCGCTGCGTTCCCCACCGCCTTCGCTGCCGGCGTCGGCAGGCGCAGCGTCACTGTTGCCGCCATTGTCGCCTTCGGCGACCGCCTCGCCACGCTCTTCCATGGCTGCCTTGCGGGAGAGCCGGACGCGGCCCTTTTCGTCCACTCCCAGGCACTTGACGTAGATTTCGTCGCCCATCTTGACGACGTCCTCGGGCTTGTTGACGCGCTTGTTGGACAACTCGCTGACATGCACCAGGCCGTCGCGGCCGGGCAGGAATTCAACGAAGACGCCGAATTCCTTAATCGTGACCACTTTGCCACGGTAGATCTTGCCGATTTCGGCCTCGGCGCACATGCCTTCGATGGCCTCACGGGCGATGCGCATGCCGTCCTCGTTGACGGAGTAGATGTTGACCGTGCCATCGTCCTCGATGTTGATTTCGCAACCGGATTCCTCGACGAGCCGCTTGATGTTCTTGCCGCCCGGCCCGATGAGCGCCCCGATTTTCTCAGGGTTGATCTTCACGGTCACGATGCGCGGGGCATACTTGTTCAGCTCCTTGCGCGGCTCGGCAAGGGTCTTGAGCATGGAGTCGAGAATAGCCAGACGGGCAACGCGGGCCTTCTCCAAGGCTTCGGCCAGAATCTTATGCGGCAGACCGCGCAGCTTGAGGTCGAGCTGGAAGCCGGTGATGCCGTTGGTGGTGCCGGCGAACTTGCAGTCCATATCGCCGAACGCGTCTTCCCAGCCGATGATGTCGGTGAGCAGGCGGTAATCACTGATGACATCGTTGTCATCGGTGTCGGAGCAGAGCCCCACGCTGATGCCCGCCACCGGGCGAATCAGGGGCACACCGGCGTCCATGAGGGCTAGGGTGCCGGCGCAGATGGAAGCCATGGAGGTGGAACCGTTGGACTCCATGATTTCCGCAGTCACGCGGATGGCGTATGGGAATTCCGCGAGGGGGACCATCGGCTCGAGCGAACGCTCGGCCAGGGCTCCGTGTCCAATTTCGCGGCGGCCCGGGCCCATGATGCGGCCCGTTTCACCGACGGAGAAATTCGGGAAATTGTAGTGCAGGATGAAGTGCTTCTTGGTGTCGCCGCCAGTCCACGCGTCGTATTCCTGAGCGTCTTCGGTGGTGCTGAGGGTGGCCAGCGCCAAGGCCTGCGTCTCGCCGCGAACGAACACGGCGGAACCGTGCGCGCGCGGCAGCAGTCCGACCTCGCTGGAGAGGGCGCGCAGATCGTCAACTCCGCGTCCGTCCAGGCGCTTGCCCTTGGTCATGATCATGTCCCGGGCGGCTTCCTTCTGGATGTAATAGAAGGCCTGCGAGACGGTGAACGGCGTCACCTTGTCCGCACCGTATTTCTCGATGAGCTTGGCGCCCACTTCGTCCTGGATGGCCTTGCAGGCGGCTTCGCGGGCGAGCTTGGCCGGGATGAGCAATGCCGGGGTGATGCGGTCGCCAGCGAGTTTCTTGGCGTCCTTCAGCACCTCGTCGGGGACGAGATTCAGAGTAATGTCGCGCTTCTTTTTGCCGACCTTGGCAGCGAGTTCCTTCTGCGCGGCGATGATGGGCTGGCAGGCCTCGTGGGCGAAACGCAGCGCGTCATTGAAGTCAGCCTCGGAGATTTCCTTGGCCGCGCCTTCAATCATGACGACGTCCTTTTCGTTGCCGACATAGACGAGGTCGAGATCGCTCTCGGCCATCTGCGAGTGGGTGGGATTGGCAATGAACTCGCCACCCACGCGGCCGACACGCACTGCGCCGAGCGGCCCGGCAAACGGGATGTCGCTGACCATCAGGGCCGCGCTGGCGCCGACGATGCTGAGGATGTCGGGATCGTTCTCGCCATCCGCGCTGAGGAGAATGGTCTGGACCTGGACTTCATTGAACCAGCCCTTGGGGAAAAGCGGGCGGATGGGGCGGTCCGTGAGGCGCATCGTGAGAATTTCCTTCTCGCTGGGACGACCTTCGCGCTTGAAGTAGCTGCCGGGGAACTTGCCGCAGGCCGCAGCCTTTTCGCGGTAATCCACGGTGAGCGGGAAAAACTCCTGCCCGGCCTTGGCCTTCACCGCAGCCACGGCTGCGGTGATGATGATGGTCTCGCCGTAGCGAACGGTGACGGCACCGTCCGCCTGCTTGGCGAGCTTGCCGGATTCTATGATGAGGGGATGGCCACTAACCTGGGCCGTGACTTGGACTGACATGTTTGCTTCTGTGGTTTCGGCCCGTCCTCCCGGAGGAACTTCAACAAACACCCGCAGCGGGTGCGGGTGCTGATTGAAATTTCCCCATGGGAACGGGCCGGTTTCTTAGCGGCGGGATGGGTGTGTGCCGAAGCCGGGCGTCGCCGCAAGGGCCGCCCGGATCGGAAAGAGAATGACCCGGAGACGGCTACTTGCGCAGCTTGAGCTTCTTGGTCAGGGCGAGATAGCGGTTGTTGTCCGTGTCCTTGAGGTAGTCCAGCAGGCGGCGGCGCTGACCAACCATGATGAGCAACCCACGGCGGGAACTATGGTCCTTGGTGTTGGTCTGGAGATGGTTGGTCAAATGGTTGATGCGCTGCGTGAGCAGGGCGACCTGCACGTCGGCGGATCCGGTATCCTTGGTGTGGATCTGGTTGTCGGTGACGATCTTCTTCTTAAGCTGTGCTTCCATACTTCTTTTTTCGATAATGAAGGGCGGAGTCTAGGAATCTACCGGGTGGGTGTAAAGGCTTTTTGCCGAACCTATCAGGTTGTCTTGGAACATCGCGGGCCGGACGACCGCCTCCCCCAGCCGTCGTAGGTATTCCTCCCGGGAGATCTCGACCGCCCCAACCGCTTGCGTGGCGGGCGTGACCATCTGTGTGTCGAACAAACTGAAGCCGCCCTGCCGCAACCGTTGCACGAGATGGAACAGAGCGACCTTCGAGCCATCGCTGGCGCGGTGAAACATGGACTCACCCGCAAACAATCCGCCCACCACCACCCCATAGACTCCACCCACCAACTGCCCCGCCTGCCAGCACTCGACGCTGTGAGCATGCCCCGCCCGATGCAGTTCGGTGTAGGCGGCCACAAATTCCGGGCCAATCCAACCACCCGGGCGTGGGACGGTTGCGCAGGCGAGGACGACTTCCCGGAACGCGTGGTCAAACGTGATCTCCCAACCACACTTCCGCAGCGTGCGGGCCAGACTCCGACCGACGTGGAACCGGTCCAGCTCAATGATGCCGCGCGGTGCCGGCGACCACCAAGTCACCGGGTCCGCCGTCCATGGAAACAGCCCGCTTCGGTAGGCCAGCAGCAACCGTGGCACCGACAAGTCTCCGCCCACCGCCACCAAACCCGCATGCGGACCGCGTTTAACTGCCGAGCGCGGATCGGGAAACCACAGCCGGTCATCAAGCAGCACAGGAGCCATGGCGGGCAAGGATGAGCAACGGCATCCGCATTCAGTCAACCACGCCTCCGAATGCCCCGAGCAGCACCATCTGAAAATGCGCGCACAGCTCCATGGTCAGGGCCGGCTCCAAATGCCCGCCCAACACCATGGACCGGGGCTGCTCGGGCCGGCCGGCCTTCACCCACAAACCCACCCGCACTTCGTTAAGCACTTGGAGGAGCCAGTCCATTTGGGCGGCGGACAAGCGGAGATGAAAGCCGCCCTTCACCTCGGCGAACCGCCCCTGCTCTCCCAGGAAGGCATCGACCAGGTGGCGGTCCTGCTGGCGCTGCTCGGCCATGGCCTCAGCCAAAAGCGCCTCCCGCTCGGCGAGTTTGTCCGGATCGCCTTGTTTGGAAACTGGCCCCACCGGCCGGCTTCCCACCGGGAATTGCCGAAGAATGTGCACGAGCATCTCCCGCTCCCGGCGGGAAAAACGGAAAACGAACTGGTCCGCCTTGGCTTCAACAAGCTTCATGTCAGGAAATGCTGCCCGGGTAGAAACTCACTCTCCGGGCTCCATGGTCGCGTGCAGTTGATACTTCTGGAGCTGGTGGACGTAGAATTCCGCGCGCTCCATCGTTTCCCGCGCCAGCACGCTCTTGCCGTTGTTGTGAACCTGCAACATGTGGAACTCGGCCTTTTCCTTTTTCCAGCCGAAGACCTGTTGAAAGACGTGCGTGACATATTCCATCAGGTTCACCGGGTCATCCCAGCAAATCACAACATAGCCCGGATCGAGTCGCGAAGTTGACTTCGTCTCCTCTTCGCGGACCACGTCCGGCGGTTCAATGGTGGCAGGCATGCCTGTGACAGCTTAGAAACTCCCCGCTGAATTTTCAACCACTCCGCCCATCCAAGCATCGTGACCGTGCGCGCACCCCTGCTCCCTCTCTGGCTGGCCCTCTGGCTGTGGACCACCCCAAGCTCGCTGACCGCCGAGGTGAAGCCCGGCACGCTCCTCAACACGCCACGCAAGCCCGCCGCGCCGGCCGACAAGAAGAAGGTCGATCCGCCCGCCCAGCAGCCGCCCGCTGCTGCCCCAGCGCTTTCCGTGAAAGAAATCGCCGCCCGCGTGAAGCCATCGCTGGTCACGGTCAGCTTCACGGGCCGGGATGGCTCGGTGGAAGGCACCGGAGCCGGCTTTGTGGTTTCCTCCGACGGACTCATCGCCACCGCCCTGCACGTCATCGGCGAAGCCCGGCCCATCACCGTGCAGTTTGCAGATGGACGGAAGTTCGACGCCACCGAGGTTCACGCATGGGATCGCCGGCTGGATCTGGCGCTCATCCGCATTGATGCCAAAGACCTCCCCGCCCTGCCGCTCGGCGACTCGGACAGCCTGGAGCAAGGCGCGCCAATTGTCGCCATGGGCAATCCCCGCGGGCTGGATTTCAGCATCGTCTCCGGCGTCGTGTCCGCCCGCCGCGAAATCAAGCTGGGCGAAGTCACCGCCGGCAACGAAATGATCCAGCTCGCCATTCCGATTGAACCCGGCAACAGCGGCGGTCCGCTGCTGGACCTGCAAGGCCAGGTGCACGGCGTGCTCACCCTCAAATCCGCACTCACCGAAAACCTCGGCTTCGCCATGCCGGTGAACGCGCTGAAATCCCTACTCGCCAAGCCCAACCCGGTGCCCACGGCGCGCTGGCTCACCATCGGTAACCTGAACCCGCGCGAATGGCAGCCACTTCAGGGAGCCCGCTGGTCGCAGAAAGCCGGCCGCATCCAGGTCGAAGGCACCGGCAAGGGCTTTGGCGGACGCGCTCTCTGCCTCAACCAGCGCGAAGTTCCCACTCTGCCCTATGAAGTCGCCGTCACCGTGAAGCTCGACGACGAGCGCGGCGCGGCGGGTCTGGTCTTCGCTGCGGACGGCGGCGACCTGCACTACGGCTTCTACCCCACGGCCGGCCAACTTCGCCTCACCCGCTTCGACGGTCCCACCGTTTACTCCTGGGCGATTCTCAGGAGCACCAGCACGCCGCACTACCGCTCGGGCGACTGGAACACGATCAAGGTCCGCGTCGAAGCCGACCGCCTGCTCTGCTACGTCAACGACCAGCTCGTCGTCGAGTCAGCAGATCAGCATCTGCGCGGGGGCAAGGTGGGACTGGCCAAATTCCGCGACACCAAGGCCACCTTCAAAAACTTTCAGGTGGCCAAAGCCATCCCGGCCGAAGCCTCCACCGCCGCACTGGACAAATCCCTGTCCCAACGCCTGGAAAGCCTGCCAGCCAATCAGTTGCCCGATGAGCAACTGCTCTCCACCCTCCAGACCAACGCCGCCGCCAGCCGCGTCGTGCTCGTTGCCCGCGCGGACCGGCTGGAGAAAGAGGTCGCCCAGCTCCGCAAGCTCGCCCGCACTGTTCACCGCAAGGCAATCGAATCCGACCTGCTCCGTGAATTCGACCAGCCTGAATCGAAGATCGACCTCTTCCACGCCGCGCTGTTGCTGGCCAAGCTCGACAACGAGGAGCTGGATGTCACCGCCTACCGCCGTCAGCTCGATGACATGGCCAGGGAAATTGCCGGCCGCTTCACGGGCATGCCGGACGCCACCGCCAAGCTTGCCGCGTTGAAGAAATTTCTGTTCGAGGAAAACGGTTTCCACGGCAGCCGCAGCGACTACCAGAACCGGGCCAACAGCTACATCAACGAAGTGCTCGACGACCGCGAGGGCATCCCGATCACATTGTCGGTGGTGTTTCTCGAACTCGCCCGGCGCATCGGCCTCGACACCATCACCCCCGCCCCCGTGCCCGGCCACTTCATGGTGCTGCACACCCCGGGCAAGGGCGAACGCCAGATCCTTGATGTGTTCGATGGCGCCACCATCGTTTCGCCGGAACGGGAGCGCGAGCTGCGCATCACCGAGGAAGACCTTCAACCCGCTTCCAAGCACTCCATTATCGTGCGGATGCTGCGCAACCTGATCACGGGTGCCCGCCGGGCCAATGACCACGCGGCCATGCTCAACTATCAGGAACTCATCGTGGCCCTCGCCCCGGAGGCTGCCGGCGAGCGGGTGGCGCGTGCCCTTCTGCGCCTCCAGAACGAAGATCAGTCCGGTGGGCGGCTCGACTTGGAATGGCTGTTGGAGAAGCGCCCGCGCGGCATCGATCTGGACCGCGTGGAGCAGCTCCTGCGCTCCCTACGTTGAACGGCGGCGGAGGCTTCTGTCCGCCTCTCAGCCTTTCCGCACCCGCGCGACAAACCGCGCAATCCGGTCCGTGGCCACCTGAATCTGGTCGATGGCCGTGGCGAAGCAGCAACGCAGATACCCTTCCCCGCTGGGCCCGAACGCGCTGCCCGGCACGCACGCAACCTTTTCTTCTTCCAGCAAGCGGAAGGCGAATTCTTTGGAACCCAGCCCCGTGCTGGTGATGCACGGGAACGCGTAAAAACTGCCCCGGGGCAGATGACAGGGCAGGCCCATGTCATTGAAGGCCTTCACGATGAAGTTGCGGCGCAGCTTGTATTGTTCCCGCATCTCGGTGGTGTCGGGCTCGCCGCGCTCGATGGCCTCAATCGCCGCCTCCTGCCCGATGATGCTGGCACAGAGCATCGAGTATTGGTGGATCTTCATCATGGCCTCGATGAGCTCCGCCGGCCCGCAGGCGTAGCCGATGCGGAAACCGGTCATGGCATAGGCCTTGGAGAAGCCATGCAGGAAGATCGTGCGCTCCACCATGCCCGGCAGCGAGGCGATGCTGACGTGCTGCCCCTCGAAGGTGAGCTCGCTGTAAATCTCATCCGTGATGACCACGAGATTGTGGCGCTGCACCAGCGCGGCGATCTTTTCCAGCTCCGCGCGCGTCATCGTCCCGCCGGTGGGATTGGTCGGGAAGTTGAGCATCAACGCCTTGGTCCGGGAAGTTACCACCCGCTCAATCGCGTCCGCCCGGACGGCAAAGTTGTCCCGCGCATGGCAGCTCACCGCCACGGGCACGCCGTGCGCCATCACAATGCTCGGCGAGTAGCTCACGTAGCAGGGCTCGTGGTAGATGACCTCGTCGCCCGGATTCAGGAGCGCGCGCAGGGCCAGGTCCAGCGCCTCGCTGACGCCCACGGTGATGAGGATCTGGTTCTTTGGGTTGTATTGGACGCCAAAGTGCGGGGCCAGGTGCGCGGCGATGACTTCGCGCAGCTTGAGCAGCCCGAGGTTGGAGGTGTAAGTGGTCTTGCCCCGTTCCAGCGCGTAGATGGCCGCCTCGCGGATGTGCCACGGGGTGACAAAATCCGGCTCGCCCACACCAAGCGAGATCACTTCCTTCTGGCTCTGGACAATGTCGAAGAACTCCCGGATGCCCGAGCGGGGCAGCTCGGCAATGGTGTGGGCTATGAACTTTTGAGGTTGAAAAGGAGTCGCCATGTCGTTCGCAGGCGCGAGACTCAAGCGGAAGGCGGGCGCTTTGAAAACACAAAAACCTCGGCCGATGATCAGCGGGCCCGCTGCGCCCGCCGGGCAGACACTGTCTGGAGCATCTGCCCGACATCGGCAAACTGGGTGAAATCCTGCGGCAGCTCGAAGAGGGCCGACTGCTGTTTCAAAGCCTCCGGCGTGCGCTGTTCCACGAGATTGTGGACGCTCCGCACGCGCACCGTGACTGTGCTGTCATTGAAGACAAACCGGATCTGCACCGGATGCGGGCCGGCAGTCGGAGAGTGCCAGACCTGGGTCTCGCGCCGCTCGCCGTTGGGGTAAACGAGCGTCACCAACGACTTGTCGCAGGCCACGTTGTTGAGCGTCTCCTTGCCAACAAGCTTCCTCTCGAGCTTCACCAGCACCGACATGTCCTCCGCCGCCAGCGGTTGGGTGATGAAGCCCTTGGCCTCCGGGAAAAGCAGGTAGGTGAGCCGCACAGCGGGCAGGGTAAGGTGCGTCAACCGGGTGATCCCCACCTGCCGGAAGGCAGCAAACGGCCCGGTGGATTCAATCCGCATCGGCACCGAACTGATGTCCAGCTCCGTGCGCACCCGCCAGTCCACCACATGCAGCGACATGGGCAAGGTGGTGACTTCCGCGCGTCCGCCATTGGTGAGACTCAGCTCAAACTCCGCGCCCACGGCGATGGCCTTGAAGTCCGCAAACAACCGGCCCAACGCCGTGTCCAGGTTAAACGGCCGAGGCTGGACGCTGACCGTCGGAACGGGGAGCTGGGCGTTCCCCAAGGGCACTCCAACTGGGAAGGGCGACTTCACCGCCGGCGCCTGGTTTCTGGAAGGCGTCGTAGAGCGACCGACGGGGTCACCCCGTTGTGGACCTGGCTGCGCTCCCGCCGATAAAACCATCAGGCTGAGGGCGCAAACCAAGGTGAATCGATGAACTGCTTGCTTCATGTTGCGGGCTGTCCGCTGCTCATTTCAAAAACTACTCCGCCCCGGCGACACCCGGCCAGCGGAAAGTCACCGGTCGTGAGAATCACTTCGCTTGAAGTGTAACTCGACAGGGCGGGGTTTCTCCCGGAGACTGAAGGCGTAACGAAGAACCATGCGCACCGGGCAAGAACTCATAAAAGCCACCAAACCGTTTGCCCGCGACAGCTCGGCACGTAGCTGGTGGTATTTCCTCAGCACCGTGGCGTTGCTCTTGGCCACCCTCGCGGGAACCCTCTGGAACCATGAACCGCTGGCAAAGCTCCTGTGCAGCGTCTTCGCCGGCCTGCTGATGCTCCGGCTGTTCGTGATTTACCACGACCAGCAGCACCACGCGATCCTGCCCCGGTCCTTTCTGGCGGAAATCCTCATGCGCGTGGTTGGCATCCTGATGCTCAGCGCGAGCAGCGTCTGGCGCAGCTCCCACAACCACCACCACAACCACAACTCCAAGCTGCGCGGCTCCCACATCGGCTCGTTTCCGATAATGACCAAGGAGCACTTCCTCCGAACCACGCCCAGCAAGCGCTTCTGGTATCTCTTTGCCCGGCATCCGCTGACCATTCTCTTCGGCTATTTCACCGTGTTCATCATCGGCATGTGCGTGACGCCCTTCGTCAACAATCCGCGCAAGCACTACGACTGCCTCGTGGCCCTGCTGCTGCACATCGCCATTGGCGTGGTGCTTTACCTGAACTACGGCTGGCAGGCGGTGATTTTAACCCAGACGGTCCCGCATTTCCTGACTTACGCCATCGGTTCCTATCTCTTCTACGCGCAGCATAATTTCCCCGGCGTCTCCTTCACCGACAACGCCGGCTGGACCTACGAGAAGGCGGCCTTGGATTCCTCAAGCTACATGCGGACCAGCCGCCTGCTGGCGTGGTTCTCGGCGAACATTGGCTACCACCACATCCACCACCTCAATGCGCGCATCCCCTTCTACCGCCTGCCGGAGGTGATGCGTGAGCTGCCCGAATTGCAGAACGCCAGGACCACCTCCTTCCATCCTGTGGAAATCTTCCGCTGCCTGCGACTCAAGGTCTGGGACCCCGAAAGCCAGCGGATGGTCCCGGCTCCGCCCGTTTCCTGACAGACTGAGGGTTGTCCCTTGACGAACGCGAGCTGTGCGGGACGATGCCCCCATGCGTTTAGTTCTGCCGTTCCTCTGCCTCCTCCTCGCCTCGGTCTCGCTGCGCGCGGCCGATGCGCTGGGTGACTACGTGCGCAAGCCGGATGCTTCGTTTGCATGGAAGCAGGTGGAGCAACGCGACGTGGACGGTTTCACCGCCACGCGACTGGACCTGACCTCGCAGACGTGGCGCGGGCATGCGTGGCAGCATCAGATGCTCGTCGTCCGCCCGCCCCAGGTGCGAAACAAGGATGCCGCCTTCCTGTTCATCACCGGCGACGGTGACGCCTCCCGGCTCTTCAACCTCCTCAAAACCCTCGCCGAACGCGCCGGGGCCATCGCTGCCGGCGTGAACCGTGTGCCCAATCAGCCGCTCTACGACGGTCGCCGGGAAGACGCGCTGATCGCCCACACGTTCGACCAGTTCCTCAAGACCGGGGATCGCGAGTGGCCCCTGCTCTTCCCGATGACCAAATCGGCCGTTCGTGCGATGGATGCCGTGCAGGCCTTTGCCAGCGCCGATGGCGGCAGCAAGCCCACGCGTTTCGTCGTAGGAGGAGCCTCCAAGCGCGGCTGGACCACGTGGCTCACGGCCGCCACCGACATCCGCGTCGCTGGCATCGCCCCGATGGTGATCGACATGCTGAACATGACCGCGCAGCTCAACTGGGCCCAGCAGGTTTATGGCCGGCAGAGCGAGCAGATCAACGACTACACAGGCTTGAAGCTCGTCGAGCGCATGAACGAGCCCCGCATGGTGGAACTCCGCTCTTGGGTGGACCCTTACAGTCACCGCAAGAGCTACTCCATGCCCAAGCTGCTGCTGCTGGGCACCAACGATCCGTATTGGACCGTGGATGCATTGCGCCACTACTGGAGCGAACTGCCCGAGCCCAAGCTGATCTTTCAGACGCCCAACGCCGGCCACGATCTCGCCGGCGGCAAGGAAGCCACGCAGACGCTGGCCGCCTTCTTCCAAATGATCGCCGACCGGGAAGAGCTGCCCAAGTTGAACTGGAATTTTACCGCTGCCCCGGAAGCCGGCGTGTCGATTGAGACGACCACTTCCACTCCGGCGAAATCCTTCCGTCTGTGGACGGCGGACTCAGCGGATCGCGATTTGCGCAACGACCGCTGGAGCAGCTCAGAACTGCCTTCGAACCCCGGACGCAAAATTGCCACCCAGGTAAGCAAGCCGGCGGCGGGCTATCGCGCCTACTTGGTTGAAGCGGAACTCACTGCCACCACCGGCCACACCTACAAGCTTTCCACCGAGGCCCGGGTGACGCCCGACACGCAGCCCGGCCAGAAGTAATCCACACTGCGCTGGGGTTCGCCCGTCACAAGCAGACTCCGGCAGGCATGTTTGCGAAGCGCTTCGACTGCACACTCCGGAGACAGAACAACCGCAGCGCACTACAGCGCCGGGTTGCGGGGAAACTTCACCAACGGCAGGCGTGCAGCGCGATGCAGGCTGCGGTCGGCGCGCACCGGTTCGGGAGGAAGGAAGATGCCGCCGAGCGCTGCCGCCGCCGAGGCGGCGACGAGGTCGTCTTGGTCAATGCCATCGCCGCTAACACCCACGGCACCGATGAGCACGCCACCGCGATAGAGCGGCATGGAGCCGGCGAAGATGGTCATGCCGTTGGGGAGGTTCGGGTTCACCGCGACGGAGGTCGTGAAAGCCGCGCCGTTGAGCGTGTTCACCGCAGCGATGGCTGGCACCGTGATGATTGAGAATCGTTCCTGCAAACCGAGGAAGATGCCCGGCGTCGTTCCACCGATGCCAGGCGGATACGTGCCTTGTGCCATAAAACCCACCGTGCGCGCGGTGAACGCCCGTGTGTCGCTGCTGAAGAAGACCGCTGTCCGCGCCTTCTGCACGCACACATCCCAACTGAACCGCGTCGTGTCCGGCGAGGTGCAGAACGTGCCGAGGCAGACGGGCGCGGTGCCGGCGGCGTTCGGGTTGTTGACGACGCTGATGAAGACCTGCATCGGAACGCCGCGCGGCAGACGGATGCCCGCACGCGTGGTGCGGGCACGGTTCGCACCGGCGGTGAGGATGGCGGTGACTTCCGCCGCCGTGAGCCGCGCCGTGCCGCCGGGCAGCGGAACCGCACTAGGGTCCGTGATGATGGCCTGGCGGATTTCTCCGGTCACACCGCCCAGCGTCGCGGCCACGTAAGGCAGCGGCCCAACCGGGCTGGCCGTAGGCGCAAAACCAGCGACTGCCGCGCCAATGCCGCCCAGCGGCGTGA
>CAIPBN010000840.1 GCA_903863315.1 uncultured Verrucomicrobiota bacterium
CGCCGAGCGCGATGGGCGCGGCGATGGTGAGGTAGCCGGGGAGGTTTTGGTTCTCGGTGCCGAGTCCGTAGAGGGTCCACGCGCCGAGCGAGGGGCGGACGAAGCGCGCGCTGCCGGTGTGGAGCTGCACAAAGGCCTGCGGGTGGTTCGGGATGTCCGTGTGCATGCCGCGCAGGAGGCACAGTTCGTCGGCGTGCTGAGCGACCTGCGGGAAGGCCTCGGAAATCCACAGGCCGCTCTGGCCGCGCTGCTTGAACTCCGCGACGGGCGCAACCAGCTTGCCCTTGTCGCCCGCCTTGCCGGCATCGGCGATGAGCTTGGGCTTGTAGTCAAACGTGTCGAGGTGTGACGGCCCGCCCTGCATGGCGAGGAAGATGATGCGCTTGGCCCGCGCGGGGAAATGCGGGGCCTTCGGCAGCGAGGGGCTTTGATACGTGCCGGCGGCCTGGGCGCTGAGGCCAGCGAACGCCAGATAACCGAAGCCGGCGGAGACGCTCTTGAGCATGTCGCGGCGCGAGAACGAATGCGGAGTGCGGAGTGCGGAGTGCGGAATAGAAGACATGATGCAGGGATGGTTCAGGCCTTTTTGGTGCGGCTGTTGATTCTGGAAGTTCGAATGGAAGCGACTGCGATGGCGGTGAGTTCGCTGGCTTCGGCGAGCAGTGAGGCCGTCTTTTCCGCCGTCATCTGCCCCGACTCGGTGATGAGCTCCAGCCACAGTGCGGACTCGTCCGCCTCCTCCTCGACAATGCCCATCTTGGATTGGAAGTCCGCCACGCTCCTTGCGCGGCAAGCGCTGCGGTAGTTGGCCGCAACCGAAGTGCCGGAACGCAACAACTGCCGACCCAACACATCGCCGACCCGCCCATTCGGCAAACTCTCGGTCAGCTTGATAACACGAAGCGCAAACTGCTTCGTTCTTTGTTTCAAGTCATTCATGGCCGTCACTCGTTCTGGTTGTCTTTGCGCTGCCTGCGCCGTCTTCATTTCGCACTCCGCATTCCGCGTTCCGCATTACTTCACATAGCGGAATTCGGCGGAAGCAAACAGGGCCTGGCAGAAGGTGGTCAGCGCGCCGTCCGACGAGCCGCCGCGCTCGGCGGCCTGGGTCGTCAAATAGCTTTCGGCGCGCGCGATTTCAGCAGCGGTCGGCGGACGCGAGAACGCAGTCAGGTAGGCGGCGGTGATGCGTTCCTTCGGGTCGGCACTGGTGCCTTGGAAGCGCTTGGCGAACGCGGCGGCGTTCTCACGAATGAACGGGCTGTTTAACATGTAGAGCGCCTGCGACGGCACGGTGGTCACCTCGCGAGCGGCGACCACGAGGCTCGGCTCGGCGAAATCAAAGAGGTCGAGCGCCTCCGGCAGCATGTCGCGGATGATGGGCAGGTAAACGCTGCGGTGACGGGCGTCCCCCTTGATGGCAGAGCGTGCGCTGCGGCCGAGGTCGGTGTCAGCGAGGGAGCTCACCGGCGAACCGATCGGGGCCTTGAGATCAAGCTGGCCGCTGACAGCGAGGATGCCATCGCGGATGGACTCGGCGTCGAGCCGGCGCTGGTTCGCGCGCCAGAGGAAATTGTTGTCCGGGTCGGCCGCGAAGTTTTTGGCGTCGGACACACTGCTGAGCTGGTAAGTGCGGGTCAGGGCAATCTCGCGGACCAGCTTCTTCACCGACCAGCCGTTCGCCACGAAGCGGCTCGCCAGGTAGTCGAGCAATTCAGGATGCGTCGGGCGCTCGCCGGTCGCGCCGAAGTTGTCTGGCGTGCTGACGATGCCCTCGCCGAAAAGGTGCTGCCAAATGCGGTTGGCCATGACGCGGGCCGTGAGCGGGTTCTCCGGGCTGGTGATCCAGTTGGCCAGTTCGATCCGGCCGCTCTGGCCGGGCGCAATCTTCGCTGGCCCAGTCGCGCCGAGCACGGTCACGAAACCACGGGGAACGATCGGACCCTTCTCCTCCAGTTCGCCGCGAATGTAGATGGGGCAGTCGGCGGGCTTGCCGTCGAGGACGGCCATGGCCCAGTCGCCGCTGGGCTCACCAAGCGCCGGCGGGGCGGCGGGCGTCTCGGGATATTTCGAGGCCTTCTTCGGTGGTTTGGCTGCCTTGGCTGCCTTGGCCGCGTTCGGACTGGCCTGCAAGCGCGCGTAGGCAGCCACTTTCTCCGCCTCGGTCATGCCCTTGAAACGCGCGGCCAACCTTGGATTTCCCGCCACGAACTGTTTCAGCTTGGCCTCCATTTCCGGCGTGAGGGACTTGCCGGTGGCCGGAGGGTTTTCCACGGCTGCGGCAACAGCGGGGGGCGTGAGCGGAGGCGGCGGGGCGAAGCTCTTGACCAGCGGCACATGAGTCGAGGGCTGGCGGTTCTTGCCCTTCTCGCCACCGGCAATGCCGTAGTGCGTGGTGGTGCTCTTGAAGATGCCGGCCAGCGCGTAGTAATCGCGCGTGGGAACGGGATCGAACTTGTGATCGTGGCAACGCGCGCAACTCACGGTCAGGCCCAGCGACGCGCGCGTGGTCACGTCGATCTGCTCGTCCACCTGCTCCATGATGAAAGCCTCGCGATTGCGCTCGTTCAGGCCCTTGGGCCCGATGGCGAGGAAGCCGGTGGCGATCAGCAGTTCGTTGCGCTGCGCGGCGTCCTTGGCGGGCAACAGGTCGCCGGCCACCTGCTCGCGAAGAAAGCGGTCGTAGGGCTTGTCGGCATTGAAGGCGGCGATGACGTAGTCGCGATAGCGCCACGCCTCCGGGAAGGCATAGTTGCGCTCCTTGCCGGTGGACTCCGCGTAGCGCGCCACGTCGAGCCAGTGCCGGCCCCAGCGTTCACCGAACTGCGACGAGGCGAGGAGCTGGTCAACCACCTTGGTGATGGCTGATTGCCGGCTGCCACCGGTCGCTTCCTTCACGAAAGACTGCACTTGCTCCGGAGTTGGCGGCAGACCGATGAGGTCGAAGTAGAGCCGGCGGATGAAGGTATGAGGGTCAGCGTCGGGGACGGGCTTGAGCTGGTTCTCCTCCAGCTTCTTCAGGACGAAGCGGTCTATGTCCGACGCGCTCCACTTGGTGTCCTTGGGCTGCGGCACGGCAAAAGGCTTGACCG
>CAIPBN010000841.1 GCA_903863315.1 uncultured Verrucomicrobiota bacterium
CGTGTGGTCGGCACGATTCTCGGCAACGAAATCACCCGTCGCTACGGCGCGGCGGGCCTGCCCGAGGACACGGTGCAACTGCACTTCAAAGGCTCCGCCGGCCAGAGCATCGGCGCATTTGTCCCGCCCGGCGTGACCATCCGTCTCGAGGGCGACGCCAACGACTACTGCGGCAAAGGCCTCTCCGGCGGCAAGCTCATCATCTACCCGCCCGGCGGCTCCACCTTCCGCGCCGAGGAGAACATGATTATTGGCAACGTCGCCCTCTACGGCGCGACGAGCGGCGAAGCTTACTTCCGCGGCATGGCTGGCGAGCGCTTCGGCGTCCGTAACTCCGGCGTGAAGACGGTTGTTGAGGCCGTCGGCGACCACGGTTGCGAATACATGACCGGCGGCACGGTAATCGTGCTGGGCAAGACGGGCCGCAACTTCGCGGCGGGCATGAGCGGCGGCGTCGCCTATGTGCTCGACGAGGACGGCACCTTCGCCCGCAACTGCAACAAGCAGATGGTCGGCCTCCAGAAGCTGGAAGACATCGACGAGATCGCCGACGTGCGCGCGCTCATCGAGAAGCACGTCCTCTACACCGGCTCCGAGAAGGGCCGCAACGTCCTTGCGCTCTGGAACGCCAACGTGCCGAAGTTCGTGAAGGTCATGCCGAAGGACTACGAGCGCGTGCTCCAAGCCATCAAGAAGGCCCAGGCCGCCGGCCTCACCGGCGACGACGCGCTCAACGCCGCTTTCGAGGAGAACTCGAAGGATGCCTCGCGCGTGGGTGGCGGTTGATTCGCACCACCTGGCACATCTCAACCGAACCAACACCGAAGCCACTTTCCTCCACTGACTCATGGGCAAACCCACTGGATTCCTCGAATTCAACCGCGAACTTCCCACCGACCGCTCGCCGCTGGCGCGCGTCGCTGACTGGCGCGAGTTCCACGACCACATGGCGGAGCCGAAACTCCGCGAGCAGGGCGGGCGCTGCATGGATTGCGGCGTGCCCTTCTGCCACACCGGCCAGCTCATCAGCGGCATGGCCAGCGGCTGCCCCATCAACAACCTCATCCCCGAGTGGAACGACCTCGTCTATCGCGGCCTCTGGCAGGAGGCGCTCGACCGTCTGCACAAGACGAACAACGTCCCGGAGTTCACCGGACGCGTCTGCCCCGCCCCGTGCGAGGGCTCCTGCGTGCTCGGCATCAGCTCGCCGCCCGTCACCATCAAGAACATCGAGTGCAGCATCATTGACCACGGCTGGGAAAACGGCTGGGTCAAGCCCGAGCCGCCCGCGAACCGCACCGGCAAGAAAGTCGCCGTCGTCGGCTCCGGTCCCGCCGGACTCAGCGCCGCCGCGCAGCTCAACAAAGCCGGCCACCGCGTCCTCGTCTTCGAGCGCGCGGACCGTCCCGGTGGCCTGCTCATGTATGGCATTCCCAACATGAAGCTGGAGAAGAACGAAGTCGTGCTCCGCCGCATCAAGCTGCTGGAAGACGAGGGCGTGAAGTTCGTGTGCAACTGCGAGGTCGGCAAGGACGTGACCTCAAAGCAGCTCATGGACGATTTCGACGCTGTCGTGCTCTGCACCGGTGCGACGAAGCCGCGTGACCTGCCCATTGAGGGCCGTGCGCTCAAGGGCGTTCACTTCGCGATGGAGTTTCTGCACAGCAACACCAAGGCGCTGCTGGATGGCAAGCCCGCGCTCATCAACGCCGCTGGCAAAGACGTCGTCGTCATCGGCGGCGGCGACA
>CAIPBN010000842.1 GCA_903863315.1 uncultured Verrucomicrobiota bacterium
GACCCCCAGAAGCGGACCGCGATGAGTCCAAGCCCGATTGAGCCAGGAATGAAAATACCAGCGCCGACCAATGCCGCCAGTTCTCGGTTCTTCTCTTTCCAATACTTGAGCGCGAAATCCTCCATGCGGATGGAAGCTTCATAGTCGGCCCGCGCTCCCCAGTCGATTTTACCCGAAGCTGGAGCGAAGTAGGGATACCAGCCGGTCGGCCACATCGTGTAGCCCACCATTTGGTCGCCGGAAAACACGAATCCTCGAAGGGCAGTATTGTCGATCTCCAAGAACCGGAAGACATTCAACTCCTGCTTGTCCACGACGCGAACCACAAAAAGTCCGCGACTCGCCAAATCAAGCCGTATCCAAATTTCCTCTGGCCAGAAGTAGGCGGCGATGGGCAGGCAACCGGCCACCCAGAGAAGCAGCAGTGACAGAAGACGGAGCCTTCTGTAGAGGCACGCTTTCATGTCGCATCGGGTTCCCCACTCCGATGAGAAAGGAGCGTTCTCAGAAAGTCCCGGTCGAGTTCATCCTTCGCCCGATACGTCTGCTTCGTTTTCCAAAGCAGTTGAGCGTTCGCGAACGGAATGCTCAGCCCGGCCACCTCCCGCCACTCAATGTCCGGCGCCGCAACCGCATAGTCCAAGCCGCACGCTAGCCTCATCACGTCCACGACCACCTCGTCCGCCACCCGCACAACCAAGCATTCCGAAACATCTTCGAAGGTCAGTTCCTTTGCCGCACCATCAGGCAAACCTGCGAGCCCCGTCCGCACGCGCTCGAAGTTTTCAGGAGTGCATTCGACTAGGATATCAATGTCCTCCGTGGTTCTGCCCAGTCCTTGGTGGATGATGGCCCAGCCGCCTACCACGATGTATCTGGCCCCAGCTTCGTTAAGCAGTCGGCAGACTTTGAGAAAGTCCTCCGTCGTGGGGAACCGCGGCGTCAGCGCCGCGTCATCATTTGCAGATTCCATGCGTCGGCCTCCTCAAACGTCTTGAACCGCCAGACCCCCTTTGGGATGAAGGGCCTGTTGCCACGCAGGGTGTTCGCAAGCCGCTGCATTCCATCAATCTTCAGCACGTCCGCCTTGGCCGGTTTCTGCCGCCCGATCACCTTCATCGGCAATTGCCCGTTGGTCTGCATGGACAAACTAAACCACCTCTCCTCTTCCTTTTCGAGCGTTTCTTTGGCTTCATCTCCGGGCACATGAGTCCCGTTTCGCCAAAATTTCTGGCCTACAAACGCTCGCGGTTCTCCGCGCAGTTGCCGCTCGACACGCTTTACAGCCCGTCGCACGCGTGGGCGGCGCGGCAGGCGGACGGCTCGTGGCGCGTGGGCATCACCAAGTTCGCCACGCGCATGCTCGGCGACATGGTCGAGTGCGGCTGGGAAGCGGAGCCGGGCACGAAGGTCGCGTGCGGGCAGGTGGTTGGGTGGCTCGAAGGGTTCAAGGCCATCTCGGATGTTTACTGCATTGTGGACGGCGAGTTCCTCGGCGCGAACCCGCTGCTGAAGACCAAAATCACGACCGTGAACAAAGACCCGCACGGCAACGGCTGGCTCTACGCCGCCACCGGCACGCCCGAATCCCGCTGCCTCGACGTGCATGCCTACGTGAAGCTGCTGGACAAGACGATTGACAAGATTTTGGAGCGCGAGCACGCGGAGGAGGGAAAGTAATTAGTGCTTAGTAGTTAGTTCGCACCGCCCACGCCCAACGCACGGTTCCCCCACAAATCACTAATTACTAATCACTCTCCCCACCTCATGAACAAAGCCCGTTACATAATGCTCGGCGGCTTCCTCGGTGCCGGCAAAACCACCGCCGTCGCCAAGCTCGCCGAGCGCCTCACCGCGCAGGGC
>CAIPBN010000843.1 GCA_903863315.1 uncultured Verrucomicrobiota bacterium
AGATCCAAACCGGCAATGATTCGGAGCAGGGTGGACTTGCCGCAGCCTGAGGGGCCCAGAAGCGAAAAAAACTCGCCCCGCCGGATGGTCAGGCTCACTCCCGCCAGCGCTTCGACAGAGCCGAAACGCCGGACCACATGCTGCAATTCCACCGCCGGGGGAGGCGGGGCAGAATGTTTGGAGTCAGCCGGTTGCAACCGCACTGTCATAACGAAAGCAGCGCCAGTTGATGAAGCAAAATGTTC
Source organism: uncultured Verrucomicrobiota bacterium (assembly GCA_903863315.1). Taxonomy (GTDB): domain Bacteria; phylum Verrucomicrobiota; class Verrucomicrobiia; order Limisphaerales; family SXTU01; genus SXTU01. The sequence continues at coordinate 246 of CAIPBN010000843.1, forward strand.
TCAGGCTGGATTCCTCAGCGCGGGCCGCACGGCTGCGAAGCGCAGCCCGCGGGTGCTGACCCGGAGCGTGGCAATGCCGAAGGTCTCCATGACCGCCTCAAAAATGGCCGCCCCGAACAGAATCACATCCGCGCGTTCCGGTGGCAGGCCGGGAAGCTGCTTGCGAGCAGCCAGAGGCAAAGTCCAAAGACGGTCCGTATGCTCGCGCACCTGCTGCGCGGTGAACCGCGTCGCCTCGATCAGCGGGCGATCGTAGTTCGGAAGCTGAAGCTCCATGCGCGCGAGAATGCTTGTGGTGCCCCCCGTGCCGACCAGTGTGAGAGCCGCTCCGTGGAGGGCCTGCAAATGCGGTTCCAAGGGCGGCCGGACTTCGCGTTGGAGAAAAGTGCGCAACTGACAACGCAGCCCGGCGAGTTCGATTGCTGCCGGCGGGTCTGCAATCCGGGTGGATTCGAGCAGGCGGACCGTGCCCAGCTTGAAGCTGTCCCGAAACAAGGCATGACTTTGGCTGCCCAGAATGAACTCCGTGCTCCCGCCGCCGACATCCAGAATCAGCAGCGGAGCGGCGTGCAGGGAGGCATCGGTCAGCACGCCTTGAAAAGCCAAGTCTGCCTCCTCTTCGCCGCTGATGACTTCGACTGCGTGGCCGGTGGACTCATGAACGGCGCGCAGCAGATCCGCAGCGTTCACTGCATCCCGCGCCGCGCTGGTGGCGATGATGCGAATGGCGGTCGCGCCGTGCTCGCGGGCGGTCTGTGTGAATTGGGCGGCCGCCCGGGCCGTGTCGGCAATCGCGTCAGGCCGCAGGCGGTGATCGTCGTAAAACCCGCGGCCCAGCCGGGTCTGTTCACTGCCTTCCCACACCGGCTCCACTGTGTCGCCAGCAACGTCTGCGACCAGGAGCTTCACGGAGTTGGTGCCGATGTCGATGACCGCGCGGCGGCTGGACGAAGCCGTGGCCGGCATCAGGCGTGCGGTCGTCGCGAAGTGCTCGGGGTCATTGCTCACGGGACTGCGCGCAGACTGCGAATCACTTGCTCTCCCGCCGCGCCAGCACGGCGGCTCCCGTGATGCCCGCGTCATCACCGAGCTTGCTGGCGAGGATCTCAATGCCCTTGGCGGTGCCGGGCAGGGCGTAGTCTCTTGCCGTCTCGATGACGATCGCCAGCATGTCATCGGCAAGCTGGTCCATCACGCCGCCGCCCAAGACGATCACTTCAGGATTCAGCAGGTTGATGATGTTGGCCACGGCGATCCCGGTGTATTCCGCGGCTTCCTCGACGACCTTTTCAACCAGCTTGTCTCCCCGGCGCAGGGCCTTGCGGAGATCCCCGCTGCGCATGTCGGCCAGCTCCGGCCCCAGCATGTCCGTGAGCACGGTTTTCTCGCCTTCCTTCACTGCGTTCTGAATCCGGCGAAACAGCGCGGTGCGGCTGGCGAGCGCCTCGAAGCAGCCCTTGTTGCCGCAGCCGCACTTGGGGCCGTTCACTTCGAGCACCATGTGGCCGATTTCACCGGCTGTGCGGTTGAACCCCGAGTAAGGCTTGCCATCCAGCACGATACCGCCGCCGATGCCCGTGCCGAGGAAGATGCCCATCATGGAGCGTGGCTTGGGGTCGAGCTCAGTCTCATAAACGCCGAGGGCGCAGGCGTTGCAATCGTTCTCGGCAAAGACGGGCAGGCCCAACTGTTTCTCCAGCACCTTTTTGAGCGGCACGTTCTCCCACTTCAGGTTGGGCGCGAAAATCATCCGGCCTTCTTCCGGATCCACGGCTCCCGGCGCTCCGATACCCAGGGCCTTGATGTTGTCCAACTGGAGGTCGCACTCATCGACCGCCTCGTTCACGCACCGGGCCACGCGTTCGAGCACCCCCTCGGGGCCGCGCTCTGGCTTGGTGCTCATCTTCACCTTGCCCAGGCATCTGAGCTGCGGGCTGAACACGCCGGCGAGGATCTTGGTCCCGCCCAGGTCCACCCCGATGAAATGGTCGCGTTTGCCAGTAGCTTCAGCCATGTGCTTGTGGATTGGTCGGCGGTGTTGTGACGGCTTCCCCGACGGCTGCAAGTGCGGCCGGGTGACGACGTGATCTAACGCGCACCGCGGCCCAAGGCCACTCCGGAATTGTTACAAGTTCGCCATACCGGAGCGTTGGTGGGCTCCGCCATGCGCCGGAATTTCAGGCCAGCAGCTCCCGAACGACCCGAGCGCCGGTGACCCCGGCATCCGTGAGGGTCTCATCGCGACCATGGAGCGGGAAGCTGATCTGCCGGTGATCCAGCCCCAGTTGATGCAGCAGCGTGGCA
>CAIPBN010000844.1 GCA_903863315.1 uncultured Verrucomicrobiota bacterium
GGTAGGGCGCGGTGTCCTCACCGCGCCGGTTGGGCGTCCGAACAGTTCGGCGGCGCGCTGGGGACAGACGCGCCCTACCTGCCCAGCGGTCATGGCGTCGTTGGCTTGGCTTTTCCGCATGTTCCGCGTCATCAGCGGGCGATGGTCTTTGTCTGCTTTCGCGTTCATTCGCGTGTTTAGCGGGCAAAAAGTTTCTTCACGACCCGAACAACCGCCCCAGCGAGTAGAAAACCGCTTCGTAGAAACTGCCCTTGAGCGGTTCGTCGCGGAGGAATTGCACGGGCAAACCCGGCGAGCCGACGAACGGGCGCAGAATCCACGCAAGCTGGCTGCCGAAGAACAAGTTGACCGACAACCACGCGAAGAGGACGCGTCGTGCCACCGATGCGCTGCCGCCAAGCCGTTCGAGCAGGCGGAGCAGGCGCAGGTTAGCCGCGACGCCTGCGAACGCGATGGCCGCGACGATGGTGAGCAGGATGAACGCGTGCGTGGTGCCCGCGCTCGCGCTGCGCGCCAGCGGCGGCGCGTTCCAGATGACAAACGCCAGCAGCGGCGCGGCCCCGCCGAGGATGGCCCCCGCGATGGTGAAGCTCATCAGCACCGCGAGCAGCGACTGCCGCAAGCCGATGTTCACGCCGAGCAACGGCGCGAGCATGGCGTTGAGCAGCGCGTTACCCAGCGCGGTGAACAGGAAGACAAGCGGAAGCTTCACCGCTGTGAACAACGCCTGCTCCGGCGCGCGCCACCAGCCCATCGCCGCGCCAAACGCCGCCGAGCCGCCGATGGTCACGGCCAGCCACAGCGCCATGCGCGAAGGGGAACTGACTTCCGTCCACGGCGTGACCTCGGCCGTCTCGCCGCGCAGCAGGGCGGGGATTTGGCGGAGGGAAAAAGCAGCGTGGCTCATGCGGTTGGCAGGCGAATCGCCTGGGTCATTGTCCGTTGGATTTGGCTCCGAACTTTTCGCCCATCAACCAGAGTAAAGTGCCCGCGAAGCATGCAACGCCGATGAAGATGCAGCCGAAGACAGCTTCCCCCCACTCGGTGTGTTCCCTGGCGTGCGCCATCAGCGCCAAACCGGGGACAGTGAAGAAGCCGAAGGAGAGGACGGCACCGGTGCGGGCGAGGGCTTTCATGATTGAGTTGGGTTAAGCAGCCAAATGAACGGTGGAGGCGAGTTGGCCTTCGGGTTGGCCAGCGAGACGCCAAAGCACTCGTTCTACCGCATCTATGGTCGTGTCTGGCGTGCTCGTGCCGGCGGTGAGGCCGACGGTCTCCGCGCCGGCGAACCACTCCGGACGCAGTTCGTCGGGGCCTTGCACGTGATGCACGCGCGGGCAGAAGCGCGCGCAGGTGGCGACGAGTTCGCGCGTGTTGTTGCTGTGCGCGCCACCGATGACGACGACCACGTCGCACTGGCGCGCGAGTTCCTCGGCGGCGGATTGGCGCTGCTTGGTGGGCTGGCAGACGGTGTCCACGAAACGGACTTCCGACTGCGGGAAACGGGCGCGGAGCAACGCGACGAGCTGGCGCACGCGTTCGATGGGTTGCGTGGTCTGAGCGGCGACGCCGAAGCGCGGGCGCTCGTGGAGCGCGTTGATTTCGTCTTCGGTTAGGACGATGTCGCACGCGGCCAAATCCTCCGTCAGCCCGCGCACTTCCACATGGTCGCGCTTGCCGATGATGACGGGGTGGAATCCGTCGCGGACGAGCGACTGCACTGCGCGGTGTGCGACGTGGACGAGCGGGCAAGTGGCTTCCAACACGTGCAGGCCGCGCGCGCGGGCGCGGGTCTTTGCGGCCTCCGAAGCACCGTGGACCGTCACCATCACGGTGTCGGTCTCCGCCGTGGCGGGCTGGCTGGCGAAGCGGATGCCACGCGCGCGGAGGTCGGCGAGGACGGTTTCGTTGTGGACCAGTTCGCCGAGGATGGTCAGCGGCTGGTGTTGGGCTTCAGCGACGGCGAGCGCGATGGCATCACGCACGCCAAAGCACATACCGAGGTGGGAGGCGCGGAGGAGTTTCATAACTTCGTTAGGGGATGGGGTCTGGCGTCTGGGGTCTAGGGGCGGAAACCGAGAGTCCGTGCCGGCGATTTGAAATCGCCGTCTGAGGGGTGGGCCGCTTCAAGAGGCGCGTCGAACAGTCGGATGCGATGGACGGCGGTTGCAAACCGCCGGCAGGGATACGCTCTGCATTGGCTTGTTGTTTGCATCGCAGAGTTAATGACCAGCGTCGGCGGGGTTCGTTCAAACGCGGGGTTCATTTTGCGGCGGGGACGGGGGTGGGCATGGTGCCGAACTCGCGGGTGATTTCGACAATCTCGGCGAGGAGGGCGACGTAGTTGCGGAAGGCTTTCTCGCCGGCGGCGGTGAGGGCGAGCGTGGTGAGCGGGCGGTTGTTCTGGAAAGACTTCGAGACGGCCACGTAGCCGGCTTCCTGAAGCGTGCGCATGTGTGAGGTGAGGTTGCCGTCGGTCATCTGGAGCAGGTCGCGCAACTCGGTGAAGGGCATCTCGGACGCAGCAGCGAGCGCGGACATAATGCCGAGGCGTCCCTTTTCGTGGATGACGCGGTCGAGCTGGAGAAAGGGTTCGGCCTTCACGGTGTTGGCTCCCTCTTTTCGGTGAAGTAGAGGTAGATGCCGGCGACGAGGTGAAAGCCGCCGAACGTTGCTCCCATCAAAACATGAGGGTCCAGATGCAGCGGTAAAGGACCCAAATGAACCATCGTCAATGTCTGCCAGAGATGCATGTTGGCAGCGCCAAGAATCACAAAAACCCAGCCAAGCAGTCGGACACCATGTGAAATGAACTGCCCTGCCGAGTTAAGCCCACAACCGTAAAATCCAAGCCAAAGAGAAGCCGCAAACGGCACGCTGAGGAGTTCCCCACCCTTTCCTACAAGCAAGCAGAGAAATGGAAGTGTGAAGAGTGCTGCAGCAGCAAATGGTTGCAAAAGTGCGAACACAACGCGCCTAGTTGGCGGTGTCCAAAAGGCTTCCCCGGCTGTCAAAGCCTGTCTGCGAATAATCAAAAAAGACCCGCCTCCTGCAATCAAGGCGGCAGAAAGCCAGATGCCCAAGAATCCAGCAAGCGACGCCACACTTGCGAGCCGACCGACCGCTCCGGCCGTCAGACCAACTACCCCGGTGAAGGTCATCACCGGGGCCATTGCCCGCCGATACAGCCCCGCCCGCTCCATCAGGGTGCGGATGACTTGAAGGTTTTCCTCGGCCCAATTCGGTTGCACGGTATATACTTTGCATTGCAGAGCTAAAGTGTCAAGCTGCACTTTCTGAGACTGCCGCGTGTCGCCAACTTGCAGTCGCCGCCCATCGGTGAGACGCAAGCAGCGGTTTCGAACTGCTGCCAGCCGCAGACGGCGATTGCAAATCGCCGGCACACGGGACAAGACGCAGAATTCGCTTCGCGGCAGCCACGGGCCTCGGGCATCCTCGCCGCACGTTCACACCATGAAAAAGCGCACTTGGAAAATCGCCGGCATCAACTTCGACCACTTTCACATGGGCGACCTACTCCGTTACGCCCACGAGCATCCGAACGCGGAGGTCGTCGGCATCAGCGACGAGCAACCGGCGCGGATGGAGGAGGTCGTGCGGAAGGGCCTCGTCGCGCGCGAACGGGCCTTCACCGACTACCGAGCGTGCTTGGAGCAGACCAAGCCGGACGTGGTCATCCTTTGTCCCGCCGCCTCGAAGCATGGCGAGTGGGTGAAGAAGGTCGCGCCCTACGGGCCGCACATCATGGTGGAGAAGCCGTTCGCCGGGACGCTGAAGGAGGCGGACGCGATGATTACCGCGATGCCGAAGGACCGGACCTTGATGATTAACTGGCCGCTACAATGGGTGCGGTCGCATCGCAAGGCGTTCGAGCTGGTCGAGCGCGGAACCATCGGCGAAGTGACGAACGTCTGGCACTTCGGCGGCAATCGAGGCCCGCTCTGGCACGGCGCGGACAAGGACGAGAAGACGGCGGCGCAGGTCGCGAAGGAGAAGCCCGGCTCGTGGTTTTACAAGCGCGCGCACGGCGGCGGGTCGCTGCTGGATTACCTCGGCTACGGCACGACGCTTTGCACGTGGTATCAGGGCGGCAAGCGTCCGTTGGAAGTCACCGCGACCGTGGACGATCCGGCGGGTCTCGAAGTGGACGAGCACAGCATCGTAGTGGCGCGCTACGCACATGGGCTTTCGAAGTTCGAGACGCGCTGGGGGACGTTCACCGATCCGTGGACGATTCAGCCGCAGCCGAAGTGCGGCTTTGTCATCGCTGGCACGGAGGGCACCATCAGCAACTACGACTACGACGATTACGTGACCGTGCAGACGCGGAAGCGTCCCCTGCCCCACCGCATTGCCGCGCCGGCGACGAAGGCACCGAACCAGAATCCCGTGCAGTATTTGCTGCACTGCCTCGACGCGGGCAAGCCACTCGAAGGCCCGGTAAGCCTGCGCATCAGCCGAATTGGCCAGGAGATCGTGGATGCGGCGGTGCGCAGCGCGAAAGTTAAGCGAGCGGTGAAGCTGGCGGCTTGAAAGCCACTGCGTTGTTCCCGGCGGGCGAAGTTAACTACAGCCCGCGATTGCCCCGCCACAGCAGCCAGGCTCCCAAGCCTTGAAAGAGGAAGTTGGGAATCCACACGATGAGGTGTGGCAACAGATGCGGCCGGGTTTCCCACGACTGGCCAAGGATGATGAAACTGTAATAAACCACAGTGAGCACCAGGCCGGCCGCAATTCCAAAGCTGGTTTCCCTGCGATGCCCGCGTATCCCCAAGGGGATGCCCACCATGGTGAAACCGAGGCAGGCGAAGGAGAAAGAAACCTGACGGTGCAAATGAACCATCACGGGCGTGGGGTCGATCCCTCGCCGTTGGTTTTCCGCCAATTCAGCCAGCAGTTGAGTGAAGGTCATCTCGCTGATCTTGGGGCGCGAATCCATGGGGTGCGCTGAGGAAAACTTCAAGGGCAGTGACGTCTCACCGAAGAAAACCATGCTCCAATCCGATTCCGCAGCGGCCACCTGATTGGTCTCGGGGGCGGCTGGTGACAGCTCCGCGCCAAACGCAATCGCCCTGGTGAACACCTCGGCATCGAACAGACGGAACTGAATCACCCGGGTCGTCGCGTCCACCGTCACGCTGGCCCGGCGCGCCTGGACCCGGCGGACCAATTGATCATTGCGGGTCTCATACAGCAGCACCTGCTCAAATTCCGTATCACTCCGACGACGGCCGATGTAGATGGTCCAGCCCGGGATGTCAGTGAGATAGCGGTTTTCGACAAGGAATGAAGTGGGCCGGGCGACCCCGAGCTCATACAGCAGTTCCTTGTAGCCAACCCGGCAGCGCGGGGCCACCTCAAGGTTGATCAAAGCCGCCAAGGCGCTCGCCGCCAAGCCAAGCCAGAGCACCGGGGCGACCAGGGAGAGCAGGCTCACCCCGCTGGCCCGAACCGCCGTGAGCTCATGATCCGCGCTCAACCGGCCGAAGACCAGCAGCGTGGCGGTCAGCATGCCCATCGGGAGGGCGAACACCAAGGCATAGGGCACCAGCATGGCCATGGCCTTGATCACCCCGGCAAGCGGGACGTGCTGATTCACCAGCAGGCTGAGGATCTCCCGCAACACGTTGCCAACCAGCAGCAGCCCGGTGAACACCGCCACCGTCATCCCCAAGGCGGAAAGCACCTGCCGCAAAAGGTAGAAATGCAGCGTCCTCATCCGCAGCGGACCATGCGAGAACCTTGAATCAAAGCCAGCACGCCGACGAGCCTAGCCGCTGGCGCACTGGTTGTCACGGGAGGTTGCTGGCTTGATGCGAAGCCTTGAGCACGAACGCGCTGTGGAACCTGGCAAAGGCCGCCTATTGGATCCGCTCAGCACGGTAATAGCGTCGTGCGCTGCCAACCGAGGCGGAATCGGTGAAGTTGATGACGCCATGACCACTGTCCACCGTCCCCAAGCTTTGCCAAGTGCGAAGGTCCGTCGAAACATCGATGCGATACCTCCGCCCCGGCTCCGCAGCTAGGCTGATTTGGAACTGACCAGCCGAGAAGCCAGCCGAGCCAAGTGTGGTCGTGATGGGCGAGTTGGAATTGCCATTCAATCGGGCAATCCGGCCGCGGACGGCGCTGTTGAGCGTGGTGAAATCGCCGGCCAACAGCACCCGAAGGTCAGACTGCACCAGCACGGCAAAGATCAGATTGTTGGCCCCGGTGCCAGTGGCGAACTCCGGATCGTTTGAACCATCCGTCAGGAAGCGGGCGATGCGACCCGCAGTCGTGCCTGCAGCCGAGAAGGTCCCGGCCGGCGTCACCGCAGTGGGCACCACGTCCACGCCCGCAGACGAGTAGCGGAGCTGCGTAGTCGAGGGCGTGGCAGTCACCGTGAAGGTGCCATCAAATCCCACCCCGGCGCCCGCAATCACCACGCGCGATCCCGGCACCAAATTGTGAGCTCCTGAGGTGGTGAGAGTCACCACATTGGCAGTGCGTTCACGGGTGGTCACTCCCGCACCAGGCGCAGGCGGCACACCGGTGTCACCATTAACCGTGGTGAAGGCCCCTCCCACTACGACCCGGCCATCGGCCTGCGCCGCGACCGCGAGGACAGAATCGTTCATGACTGGGAGGAAGGTCCCATCCAGAGAGCCGTCGTCGTTCAAGCGGGCCAGCCGAGAACGTGCGGTTCCGTTGACACTGGTAAAGAGCCCGCCAATCACAATCTTGCCATCGGGCTGGATGCTGAGGGCGGCAATGGTGCTGTTGGCCCCCGAGAGCGGAGCGAAGGTCGCGTCCCGCGAGCCGTCAGGATTGAGGCGGATGATGCGCCCGACCGTGACCCCGTTGAAGGCGGTGAACGAACCACCCACGAGCAGTTTGCCGCTGTTGGTGCCGCTCCGGTAGATGGCGATGGCGTTGACCGTGCCATTGACGTTGGTCGGGTTGAAGGAGGCGTCGAGCGAGCCGCTGGTGTTCAAGCGGGCGATGCGAGTGCGGACATTGCCGTTGAAATTGGTGAAGCTACCTCCCACCACCACCTTGCCATCGGCCTGGAGGGCAGCGGCGAAGATGGAGTTGTTCGCGCCGGTGCCGCTGGAGAAAGTGGTGTCCAACGAACCATCCGCCAGCAACCGGGCCACGCGACCGCGGAGCACGCCGCCGACCGAGGTAAAGTCACCAGCGATGACCAGCCGCCCATCGGTCTGGAGGGCTACGGCGTTGACTGTGTTGTCTGGGCCGAGGCCGAGGTTGTAGCCTGCATCCAATGAACCATCAATGTTCAGGCGCGCAACGCGGCTGCGGGCCGTGCCGTTGAAATCAGTGAAGGCACCGGCGACGAGCACCTGGCCATTGGTCTGCTGGGCCAAGGCAAAGACCGTGGAGTTGAAGCCAACCCCCGGGTCGAACACAAAGTCAACACCGCCGGCCCCGTCATTGTCCACGATGCTCAATGTGGCGTTGCTGATGGAGAGCGAGGCTCCACCGGTGGCGTTGGTCAGCCGCAGCGCGATGGTTTCGGTCGGCTCGACCACCTGGTCGTTGAACACCGCCACCGTGAAGGACTTAGAGCCAGTCTCCCCGTTCGTCCACGAAAGTGTTCCGGCAACACCGGCGAAGTCCAGGCCATCCGTGGCGGTGCCGCCGGCAGTGGCAAGATACTGGACCGTAATGGCCCCTGAGCTTCCGCCGGTGCGGGCGACCAGCACGATCCCGTTGGTGCTGCTTTCGCCCACGAGGAAATTCGTGCTGGTGAAGCCAAGCGAGCCCACGTTGTCAACGATGGTCAACACGGCATTGCTCGTAGTGAGCAGCGCGCCTCCGGTGGGATTGAACAGCACGAGATTCACCGTCTCCGGCGATTCAGCGAGCGCATCGTTAATCAGCGGGACGGTGAAGGTCTGCGTGTTGACGCCCGAAGCAAAGGTCAGCACGGCATTTGTGGCCACGTAATCCACCCCAGCCAGCGCTGTGCCGTTCGTGGTGGTGAAGGAGGCGCTGACGGCAACGTTGGTCACACCTGCCCGGAGGACCGTGATGGTGGCGGCCCCGGAACTCTCGCTCACCGTGTAGGCAGCCGCACTGAATCCGATGCCGATGTCGTCATCCGTGATCGAAACCAAGGCGGTGTTCGTGGCCCCGAGCGAAGCCTCACCAATGGGCCGCGCGTTGCTCAGTGTCACGCCAAAGAGCTCGTTACCCTCCGGCAGCAAATCGTTCAGATTGGTCACCACGAAGCCCACCGCGTTCACACCCGGAGCAAACGTCAATGTCTCGGACTTGGCCAGATAGTCCAAGCCGGCGGTGGCCGCGTTCGCCACCACCAAAGGAGTGGTGGAAACATCCACCGTCACATTGCGCGTATTCTGACCGGTGCGGAGGACGGTGATAACGACAGTGCCGGCCGACTCCAAGACGTTGTAACCCGTGGCGCTGAAGTTAAAGGAGTTGTCGTTGTCCACGATGGTGAGCGTGGCAGTGCCATTGGTGCCCACGCTGGCAATGTTGGTCGGCGACGCACTGGCGAGAGACAGGTTCAGGGTCCGGTCCAACTGCCCCACCTGATTGTCAATGATGGCCACGGTGAAGTTGGTGTTCGTCACGCCCGGGAGTAACACAAGGGTGTTGGTGATCCCCACGTAGTCGGTTGCGTTCGAGGCCGTCCCATCGGTGGTCGAGTAGATGACGCTGCCGGTGACATTGCTCACCCCGTAGCGGATGACATTCACCACGGCGTTGGTCGCGTTCTCCAGCACGGTGAAAGCGGACGTCACGAAGCTAAACTGCATGTCGTCATCCAAGATGCTGATGATGGCGTTGGTCTGCGCTCCCAACAGGGCTCCACCTTGAGCATTGGTCAGCAGGATGTTGACCGTCTTGAGCGGTTCTGCGATCTGGTCGTCCAGAATAGTCACGTTCACAACGCTGCTGGTCTGGCCTGCGGTGAAGGTGAGCAATTGCACGACCGGCGTGTAATCGACCAGCGCGACGGCCGAACCGCCCTCGGTGAGCACGCCCACCGAGACAGCCCCGATGATTCCGCCAATCCGTTGCACCGTCACGGCCACGCTCCCCGCAGCCTCCACCACCGAGTAACTGTTGGTGCTGAACTGGAAGGTGCCAAACGCGTCGTCGTCCACGATGGTCAAGGTGGCATTGGTCAGGCCCAGACCGGCCCCGCCACTTGTGCCAAACAACACCATGGCGAGCGTCTCGTTGCCCTCGACCGAGGCGTCATCCAGCACGCGCACCGCAAAGGCCTTGCTGCTTTCCCCATCCGCCAGCGTGAGGACGCCATTGGTGCTGAGATAATCCACTCCAGCAGTGGCATTGCCCTGGCCATCCAAGGTGGCGAAGCTGACCGACACGGCACCGGAACTTCCGTTGGTGCGGCTGACAACGACCGTCGCCAGCCCGACGTTTTCAAACACGCTGAAGTTCGTCGACGCAAAGCCCAACACACCCACCCCAAAGTCGTTGTCCACGATGGTAAGTGCGGCATTGGTGAAGCCTCCCATCACCGCGATACCTATCGGACCGGCATTGGTGAGGAAGAGCCCGACCGTCTCGCTGCCCTCGACCAGCAGATCCTCAACCACAGGCACCGTAAAGGTTTGGTTGATGACTCCAGGGAGGAAGGTCAGGCTGCCCGCCACGTTGGTGAAATCCAGCCCGGGTGTTGCCGTCAGGGCCGCCGTGAAGTAATCGACAGTCACCAGCTCATTTGTGCCACCGCTGCGGGTGACAGTCACAAGGGCGCTGCCCCCGCTCTCGGCGATACCGTAGCTGGGCGCAGAGAAGGCGATGAGGGAATCGTTCTCAGCAATCTGCAACAATGCCGTCGGCGGGATGTCCAGCGACGCCCCGCCAGTCGCGTTGGAAAGCGTCAGGAAAACCGTCCGATCGGGGCGCACGGCGGTGTCATCAATCACCGGCACCACAAAGGTGCGCAGCGTCTCACCTTCGCCATAGATGAGGGTTCCACCCACAGAAAGGTAGTCCACACCGGCCTGGGCCGTGCCACCGCTGATCACAGAGTAGTCCACTGTGACCGTATTGCTGGTGCCACCGGTGCGCAGGACGGTGATTAGCGCGTTCGTGCCGGCCTCGCTCACACTGAACACCGGCGCGGCGAACACCAGCAATCCCGACCCGGCGTTCTGGCCACCATGCAGGCGAGTGAAGCGGTTCTGCGGCACACCGTTGAAGGAGGTGAAATTGCCGCCTACCAGTATTTTACCATCCGGTTGCACCGCCAAGGCCGCCGCCAGATTGTCAGCCCCGGTGCCGAAGTTGATGCTCGGATCAACCGCCCCCGTGCTGTCGAGCCGCACGATGCGATTGCGGCCGAAACCATTGAACGTGGTGAAGGCACCGCTGACGAGGATCTTGCCGTCATTCTGGAGGGCGACCGCTGAAACGAAGTCGTTGGCACCCAAACCAATGTTGAAGCTGGGATCCAGCGACCCGTCGGCGTTCAACCGGATCAGGTTGGTCCGCGGCACAGCATTGGTGGTGGTGAACTGGCCGCCCACCAAAATCTGGCCATTTACCTGAATCGCCAGACTGAACACCGCGCCATTGGTGACGAGTCCGCCGGCCGTGAATGTCGTGTCCACGGTGCCATCGACATTCAGTCGCGCGATCCGGCGGCTCGGGACACCCGCCACCGTGTCGAAATCACCCGCGATCAGAATCTTGCCATCGCTCAACGCCGTGATGACCCGCACCTGCGCGCTTGGACCGCTGCCCGCATCGAAGGTGGTGTCCAGCGTGCCATCAAAGTTAAGCCGGGCAACGAAGCTCCGATTGACGCCCTGGACAGCCGTGAACGTGCCCCCCAGCAGCACCCGCCCGTTGTTCTGGATGGCCACCGAGTTCACCGCGTTGTTCGCGCCCGGTCCGGGATCGAAAGTGCTGTCCGGCGTGCCATCCGCATTCAACCGCGCAATGTTCGTCCGACCGGCGTTGGCCACGAAGCTGAACACGCCGCCAATGACCACTTTGTTGACGTTGAACCCGTTGGTGTAAACGCCAAGGGCACGGATTGTGCCCAGTGAATTGGTGCCAACGGTGATTGCGCCCGGGTCGAACCCATTGTCCAAGGTCCCGTCAGTGTTAATGCGTGCCACACCCTGGCGCACCACGCCGTTGAACATGCCAAAATCACCAGCGATCAAGCTCTGGCCATTCGTGGCGATGCGGATGGAGTGCACCGCGCCGTCAGCCCCGGTCCCGGTGATGAAACCCGTGTCGAAGGTGCCCGCATTGTTTTCATTGTCCACAATGCGCACCACGGCATTGCTCAGCCCCAGCAACGCGCCACCCGTCTCGCCAAACAAACGGACACTGAAGGTGCGGTTGCCGTCCTGGAGGCCGTTGTCAATTAACGGCACCAAGATCGCAAGATTGGTCACGCCGTTCGTGAAATCCAGCCGGCCAGCCGTGTTGGTGTAGGAATGCACCCCGGGCAGCACCGCGCCGGACCCGCTGTAAGCCACCGCAGAATCGTTCGCATTGGTGAAGGTGGCAAACTGCACGGACACCGGACCGGTGAAACCGTTCGTCCGCACCACGGTCAGAACCACATTGCTGGCGCTCTCCTGAACGTTGAACAGCGGAACGCTGAAGCCCAGCACTCCCGGGGCTGAATCATCATCCAGCAGATTCAGCACCGCCGTGCTGGGGATGTTCAAGCTGGCACCATTGGTGGGATTGGAGAGCGCCAACGTCACCGTGTGGTCTCCATCCACAAGTGTGTTGTTGTAAATCGGGACCACGATGAGCCGGTTGCCGTTGTCACCAGCCGCCCAGCTCAGTGTGCCGCTCACAGGTGAGTAATGGAAGCCAGGGGTGGCGGTGCCATTGGTCGTCGTCGCGTAGTCCACCGAAATGTTCCCCGTGGTCCCGCCGATACGACGGACAGCAATGACGGCCGCCCCATCGTTCTCGCGGTTGGTGTAAGTGGCGCTGCTGAACACGAGATTGCCGTAGATCAGAATGTCATTGTTGAAAATGGTGAGCACGGCGGAGTTTTGGAACCCGATGGTGGCCCCGCCAGTGGCGTTCACCAACTCCAGGAACACCGTCTCATTAGACTCCTGCACCGAGTCCGGCAGGATCGGCACCACAAACGTCTTCAGCAGCTCACCATCCGCAAAGGACAAAGTGCCAACCGCAGGCACATAATCCTGCCCGGAACGCGCCGTCCCGTCTCCGGTCCGGTAGTCCACCGATACCACGCCCGTGCTGCCATTCGTGCGCGTGACCGTGATCTGCGCCAGGATGATGCCGTCGCTCTCGTTGGTGACATAATTGTCCAGCGCGAAGTTGAGCACACCGGGGGCGACGTCGTTGTCCACGATGGTCAGGATGGCGGTCAACTGGCCGGGAACCGCGCCGCCGGTCAGATTCGTCAGCACGAGTTCGATGGTCTCGTTCCCCTCCAGCAGCAAGTCATCAATGATGGGCACGCTGAATGTTTTGTTCGTCTCGCCAGTGGCAAAAACCAACGTTCCGCTGACCGGGACAAAGTCCACGTTGGGCGTGGCCGTGCCGTTGGTAGTGCTGGTGAACTGCACCGCAGATTGCCCGGTGGTGCCGCCCGTCCGGATCACCGTGACGGTGGCACTGCCACTTCCCACAACCTCGCTCACGTTGTAAGTCGCAGCGCTGAAGCCCAGCCGCCCATCGTCGTTGACGATGGTCAACAAAGCATTGGTTTGTCCGCCCGAGGCAGCTCCCGCAAACGCAGAAAGCGTCAGATTGACGTAACGATCGGGGTTGACGACTGAGTCATCCACCAAGGGAACGCTCGTGCTAACGAAAGTTTCACCCTCCGGGAAATTCAAGGTCGCCGTGACGTTGGTGTAATGAATGCCGTTCGTGGTTGCGGTGCCATCCGACGTGGTCAAGAGAACGGAGGCCGCCCCTGTGGTGCCTCCCACACGCCGCACCCCAATCAACCCTTCACCGGAATTTTCCGATGCTGAGAAATTCGCCGCCGTGAACTCCAGATTGCCCGACCCCGAAATCACGCCGCCATTCATTCGCGCCAAATAATTTCGAGGCACCCCGTTGAACGTCGTGAACCCGCCCGCCACCAGTATCCGGTCATCCGTCTGGACGGCGATGGCAGCGATGAAGTTGTTCGCACCCGTGCCAATATTGATGGTCGGGTCCACGGTGCCTTCCGGATTCAGCCGCGCAAACCGATTCCGGCTCACCCCGTTGTAGCGGGTGAAGTCACCACCCAGGAGCA